>JAAFHH010000030.1:7756-13874 GCA_013297545.1 Alphaproteobacteria bacterium | reverse complement strand
AACCTGGCGGAGCGAGACCGGCTGTTCGACGCGCTGCTGCACGTCTGTGACTGGGTGCTTGTTCATTTCCTGTGGCGACCGAACCTCGTTGACGAAGCAGACAATCACATCGTCGAACTCGCCGTAGCTGCTGGAGCAAGCGCTATCATCACAGCCAACACTCGCGATTTTGCGCGTGGGGAGTTAATGTTCACGGAGATAACTGTGCTCACTCCAGGAGCGTACATGGCACGGAGGCGCGGACAATGAACGAGCTGACGATCCAACTGCCCGCTGACCAGCATGACCGGCTGAAGGCGATGGCAGTGTACCGGAACACTACTCTTGAAAAGCTGTTTGAAGATCTGGCCGGGCGCGCGATCACCCAGTTCGATGCCGAGATGCATTTTCGCGCTCGGGCAGCTCGTGGCGATCCAGAACAGGCACTGAAGCTGTTGGATCGCTTGGACAAGCACTTCGCCGACCGGTCGGACTAACAACACCGCCCTTGCACCATAGCCCCAGGATCGGTATATACGCCGCCTCTCAAACCTCTCACGCAGGTTTGCGGGCGGCGTGTGTTGCGTCCGCTCGCTCCGGTGTTGCCCTGAGGGGCGACGACACCTGCGGCGGATCGAACCGGAAAAAGGAATACCGATGGCATCGGCTTTGCCCTCCTTCACCATGCGTCAGCTCTTGGAAGCCGGCGTGCACTTTGGTCACAACACCCGGCGCTGGAACCCGAAGATGGCGCCGTACATCTTCGGCATTCGCAATGGGGTGCACATCATCGACCTCGGCCAGACCGTGCCGTTGCTGAACCGCGCGCTAACCGCGATCCGCGACACAGTCGCTGGCGGCGGGCGCGTGCTGTTCGTCGGCACCAAGCGCCAGGCGCAAGAGCGAGTCGCTGAAGCCGCCAAGCGCTGCGGCCAGTACTACATCAACCACCGCTGGCTCGGTGGGATGCTGACCAACTTCAAGACCATCTCGCAGTCGATCAAGCGCCTGCGGGAAATGGAAGAGTTGCTGGGCCAAGCCCGCACCGGTCTCACCAAGAAAGAAACCCTCGATCGCACCCGCGAGCGCGACAAGCTTGAGCGCGCACTCGGCGGCATCAAGGACATGGGCGGTCTGCCGGACCTGATCGTCGTGATCGACACCAACAAGGAAGCGATCGCGGTGCAAGAAGCCGTGCGCCTCAACATCCCGGTCGTCGCGATCCTCGATTCAAATTCGGACCCCGATGGCGTCGCCTACCCGGTGCCGGGCAATGACGATGCGCTGCGTGCGATCGAAACCTACTGTGATCTGATCAGCCGCGCTGTGCTGTCGGGTCTGCAGCAGGAAGCGATTGCCTCTGGCGTCGATCTCGGCGGTCAGGACGACGCGCCGGTCGAAGACGTGGTGGAAGAACTGCCGGCAGACCTGCCGACCGAAGTGGTGGCGGACGCACCCGTCGCCTGATTGTCATCGTGCAGCGGTATCTCGGACCCCGGGGCGGCTCACGCTGTCTCGGTGTCCGACGGCACTGCTCCGGCTGACGTTTGACACACCAAACACGATAGGGCTGCACAGCGTCTGAGCGACCGGCTGGTCGGTTGCGAGCGCGGCACCCGCTTGATAAGGGGTTGTTCCATGGCTGAAGTCACTGCCGCCCTGGTGAAGGACCTGCGCGAGAAGTCCGGCGCCGGCATGATGGATTGCAAAAAGGCACTGAACGAGACGGGTGGCGACATCGAAGCCGCCATCGATTGGCTGCGCAAGAAGGGCCTGGCGGCTGCGGCCAAGAAGGCGGGTCGGGTGGCGGCCGAAGGTCTGGTGGGTGTCGCGACCTCCGGCACCCGCGGTGCCGTGGTTGAGATTAACGCGGAGACCGACTTCGTTGCCCGCAACGATCAGTTCCAGGGCTTTGTCACCAAGGCGGCGGAATTGGCGCTCGGCCTTGGCGGCAATGACATCGATGCGCTGACGGCCGCACCCTTCGGTGAGGGCAAGACCCTCGGTGAAACGCTGACCGCGCTGATCGCCGCGATTGGCGAGAACATGAGCGCGCGTCGCACCGGTTCGCTCAGTGTGACCAACGGCGTGGTGGCCGGCTACATGCACAACCAATTGGTTCCGGGCCTTGGCAAGATCGGCGTGCTGGTCGCCCTCGAATCGACAGGTGATCAGGCGAAGCTGACCCAGACGGCGAAGCAAATCGCGATGCATGTTGCGGCGGCGAACCCGATCGCGCTCAACGTCTCCAGTGTCGACACCTCGGTCGTCGACCGGGAAAAGGACGTGCTGCGTGCGCAAGCCGCAGCGTCGGGCAAGGCGCCGGAAATCATCGAAAAGATGCTCGATGGTCGTCTGCGCAAGTTCTACGAAGAAGTCGTGCTGCTGGAGCAGGTCTACGTCGTCGATGGCGAGACCAAGGTGAAGGACGTGGTGGCCAAGCTCGCCAAGGAGCTCGGCACCGGCGTGGAACTCACCGGCTTCATCCGCTACGCGTTGGGTGAAGGCATCGAAAAGCAAGTGAGCGATTTCGCCGCTGAAGTCGCAGCACAAGCTGGCCTCAAAAAAGACTAACGCGCACAGTACGCCCAGGGGCACCGGCGGCACTAAGCCGCCGGTGTCGGGACTGATAGGGGAGGTCGCTCGTGGCTCAGGCACCGAAGCCGGATATCGCGGACATCAAGCGCCGGATGGATGGCGCGCTCGATAGCTTCAAGAAGGAATTGGCGGGGCTGCGCACCGGTCGCGCGTCGGCCAATCTTTTGGATCCGGTGATGGTTGAAAGCTACGGCGCGAAGATGCCGCTCAACCAAGTCGCCTCCGTCTCGGCACCAGAGCCGCGCCTGATCACCGTGACGGTGTGGGACAAGGGCAACGTCAAGGCGACGGAAAAGGCGATCCGCGAAGCCGGACTTGGCCTCAACCCGACCGCAGACGGCATGATGATCCGCGTGCCACTGCCGGAATTGAACCAGGAACGCCGCAAGGAATTGTCCAAGGTCGCGTCCAAGTACGCTGAGGCGGCCAAGGTCGTGGTGCGCAATGTCCGCCGCGATGGCATGGAGGCCTGCAAGAAGGCCGAAAAAGACAAGACCATCACCGAAGACGAACACAAGAAGCTGGGCGAGCAGATCCAGGCCGCGACCGACGATCATGTGAAGAAGATCGACGACGCGCTGGCGGCCAAAGACAAAGAAATCATGCAGGTCTGAGCCATGGCTGCCGACGGCCCACCGCTGGCCGCAAGCCAGGCCTTGGCTCCTCCCGGCCCTGTACCGCGCCACGTTGCCATCATCATGGATGGCAACGGGCGCTGGGCGCGGGATCGTGGCCAGCCCCGTGTGTTTGGTCATCGCCGTGGTGCAGAAGCCGTGCGCCGCACGGTGACGGCGGCGGCCGAACTCGGCATCGAATTTCTCACCCTGTTTGCCTTCTCGTCGGAGAACTGGCGCCGCCCGGCGGCGGAGGTGGGCGAGTTGATGGGCCTGCTGCGGCTCTACCTCTTGAAGGAAATCGCCGAGCTGCATGCCAACCGCGTGCGGGTGAAGGTGATTGGCGACCGAGCGGCGTTGCCGACGGACATCGTCACCCTGATTGAGGGGGCGGAGACGCGCACGGCTGCGAACACCGGCCTCACCCTCAGCATTGCGCTGTCCTATGGCGCGCGGGCGGAACTTGCGAATGCCACCCGTCAGATCGTCGCCGATGTGCTGGCCGGCCGCTTGGCCGCCGATGCGGTCGATGACCAAGCGATCGCTGCCCGGCTGTCGACGGCCTACATGCCGGACCCGGATTTGATCATCCGCACGTCGGGCGAGCAGCGCTTATCGAACTTCCTGCTCTGGCAGGCGGCCTACACGGAATTCGTGTTCCTCGATGGCCATTGGCCTGACTTTGAGCGGGCGGATTTGGAACGCGCGCTCGATGCGTTCCGGCTGCGCGATCGGCGCTACGGCGCCAGTGTCGGCTGAGCGCACACACCGGCGCGGTGCCAATCTGGTGATGCGCACGGCGTCCGCCCTGGTGCTGGCGCCCGTGGTGTTGATTGCGATCTGGCTTGGCTCACCCTGGTTTGATCTCGCGGTCGCCCTGACAGCAGCGCTGCTCGCGCGCGAATGGGGGCGGATTGCTGATGGGGGTCGGCTCGGCCGGGTCACCATGGCGCTCGCCGTGGCTGCGGTTGCGATCGTGGCGATCGTCGCCTTCGGCGGGCCGGCTTGGGTGGCGGTGCTCGCGGCCGGCGTCGCGACCTGGCCGCTCTACCACTTCGCCCGCCGATCCGGTTGCCGGGCACCGCTGTGGCTGAGTGCCGGCTTGATTGCAGTGGCGGTGCCGTGCCTTGCCCTCGACTGGCTGCGCGCCAATCCGGCGCATGGGGCGGAGACGATCTTCTGGTTGGTCGCCGTGGTGTGGGCGACCGACACCGGTGCCTATGCCGCGGGGCGCTTGATCGGCGGCCCGAAGCTCGCCCCGCTGATCAGCCCGAACAAAACCTGGGCTGGGCTCGGCGGTGGTGCGCTTGCCGCTGGTCTGGTTGGGGCGTATGCCGCAGTCGTGCTGGAAGCGCCGAACATGCTCTGGCCGATCATGCTGTCGGCTGCCCTGGCGCTGGTCGCGCAAGCGGGGGATCTTGGCGAAAGCTACTTGAAGCGCCATTTCGGCGTGAAGGATTCGGGCCGGCTGATCCCGGGACACGGGGGTTTGCTCGACCGGGTCGATGGCCTGCTGACCGTTGCACCGACGGTGGCAGCAATCATGTGGGCAACCGGCGGCATCCTGCCGCTGTGGGGGGGCGGATGACGCGGCGGGTAACGCTGTTGGGGGCTACCGGCTCGGTCGGTGCCAGCACGCTCGACCTGATCGCGGGCGCGCCGGACCAGTTCGCACTTGAGGTGGTGACGGCACACCAGTCGGTCGATGCGCTGGCAGCGATCGCCCGGCGGTTCGCGGTCAAGGTGGCCGCTGTCGCCGATGCGACGTGCTTGCCGGCTCTTCGGGCTGCGCTCTCCGGTACTCGGATTCGCTGCCTCGGCGGGGCAGACGGGCTGATCGAGGCGGCGGCCTGGCCGAGCGACGTGACCGTTGCGGCGATTCTAGGGGTGGCGGGTCTCGCCCCCACGCTCGCGGCGATCCGGCGTGGCGCGACGGTCGCGTTCGCTTCGAAGGAATGCTTGGTCGCGGCTGGCCCGCTGATGCTGGCGGAGGTCGCAGCCCATGGTGCCCGCCTGCTGCCGATCGACAGCGAGCACAATGCGATCTTCCAAGTGTTGGAGCCCGCCAACCGCGATCAGGTGGAACGCCTGATCCTCACCGCCTCGGGCGGGCCGTTCCGCACCTGGACCACCGACCAGATGGCCGCCGCCACGCCGGCCGACGCTGTGCGCCACCCGATCTGGAGCATGGGCGCAAAGATCTCGGTCGACAGTGCCACCTTGATGAACAAGGGGTTGGAGGTGATTGAGGCGGCCCACCTGTTCCAGATGCCGGAAGATCAGGTGACCGTGTGGGTCCACCCGCAATCGATTGTGCATTCCATGGTGGCGTACCGCGATGGCTCCGTGCTGGCGCAGCTGGGCACGCCCGATATGCGGGTGCCAATTGCGCATGCGCTCGCCTGGCCGCAGCGTATGGCAACAACGGCGCCACGCCTGGGTCTCGATCGGATGGCAGCCCTGTCGTTTGAAGCACCCGATGAGGGGCGGTTTCCCGCCCTCGCACTCGCGCGGGCGGCACTGCGCCAGGGTCGCTCTGCGCCAACCGTGCTGAATGCCGCCAACGAGGTGGCGGTCGCCGCCTTCCTCGCCGGACGCATCAAGTTTCTCGAGATTGTCGAGGTTGCAGTTGCCACCATGGCGCATCTTGGTGTCTCTCACCTCGACAGCTTGGCAACGGTGGTTGCCATTGATGACGCTGCTCGGCGCAGCGCCGAAGAGCAGGTTGACCGGCGGACAAGGGGGATCGCGTGCTGAGCTGGATTGTCGAAAATCTACCCATGTTCGTGGTCGTGCTGACCGTGTTGGTGTTCGTCCACGAGCTTGGCCACTACCTGGTCGCGCGCTGGAACGGCGTGAAGGTCGAGGTGTTTTCGATCGGCTTCGGGCCGGAGCTGTTCGGCTGGAATGACCGGGCGGGAACGCGC
>JAAFHH010000030.1:0-7746 GCA_013297545.1 Alphaproteobacteria bacterium | reverse complement strand
CCGGTGCCACCCAAACCGATCAGGTGCAGGTGATGACGCCGGCCGAACGCGCGGTCAGTTTCCATCACAAGACCGTTGGCCAGCGCGCTGCAATCGTGGCGGCCGGGCCGGCGGCGAACTTCCTGTTTGCGATCCTGGTGCTCGGCGGCCTCTACATGATTTCGGGCCAGCCCTACACCACGCCCACGGTTGCGACCGTGCGCGCCGGCAGCCCAGCTGAAGCCGCGGGCCTCAGGCCCGGCGACCGGGTGGTGGCGATCGATGGCAGTGCGATCCAGCGGTTCGAGGAAATGCAGCGCATCGTCGCCTTGCGCCCGGCCGAGCGCTTGGAACTCTCGGTCGAGCGCGACGGGCAGGTGAGCATCATCCCAGTCGTCACGGCCGCGGAAGATCTGGTTGATCGGCGCGGCAACGTGCAGCGCATCGGACGCCTTGGGGTCACCTCAACCCAAACCGCGGTCGTGCGCCATGATCCGGCGACAGCCGCCTGGCAGGCAGTGCGGGAGACCTGGTCCGTCACGGTCGGCACCATGGTTGGTCTTGGGCAGATGATCGCTGGCACCCGCTCGACCGACGAGATCGGCGGCGTGCTGCGCATCGCGGACATGACCGGCCAGGTTAGCCGCGACGGCGTGCAGCAGGTGATTTGGTTCCTGGCCCTGCTGTCGATCAATCTTGGCCTGATCAACCTGTTCCCGATCCCGGTGCTCGACGGCGGGCATTTGATGTTCTACGCGGCCGAAGCAATCCGTGGTAAGCCGCTGTCGCGCCGCGTGCAGGACTGGGGGGCGATGGCCGGGCTCGCGGCCGTGCTCAGCTTGTTCGTGTTCGCGACGTGGAACGATCTTGTGCATTTGCGCGTGGTGGCGTTTCTGCAGGGCTTGATCAGTTGACCGGCAGGGCGGGCTGGCCAAAGGTGCAGCGCCAGGGCAGTGGGTATGGAGCGGCAATGAAACGGGTACGCAACGGGTTCGGATGGCTGGTGGCGGCGGTGCTGATCGCGGTGAGTCCGGCTGTGCTGGCGCAACCCGCTCAGCAACGGCCGAGCCCGACGGCCAGTGGTCTGATCATCGAGACAATCCGCGTCGAGGGCACGCTGCGCATCGATCCTGAGACGGTGCTCAGCTACCTGACGGTCAAGGTGGGCGAACCGTTTGACGGCATCACGGTTGACCAATCCTTGAAGGCCCTGTTCGCCACCGGCCTGTTCCGCGACGTGGTGATGGCGCGCGACGGCCGGTCGTTGGTGGTTCAAGTCGATGAGAACCCGATCATCAATCGCGTCGCGTTTGAAGGCAATCGTCGCCTGGAAGACCAGGTGCTGGAGCGGGAAACTCAGCTGAAAGTGCGCAGCGTCTACACCCGCACCCGGGTGCAGAACGATGCCCGCCGGATTCAGGAACTCTATCGCCGCTCCGGACGCTTTGCGGCGCAAATTGAGCCCAAGATCATCAACCTGCCGCAGAATCGCATTGATCTGGTGTACGAGATCACCGAAGGCCCGCGCACCGGGATCGGCAAGATCAACTTCATCGGCAATCGGCAGTTCAGTGACGGCCGCTTGCGCGAAGCGATCCAAACGTCCGAATCCACCTGGTACAATTTCCTGTCGAGCAGCGATAACTACGATCCCGACCGCCTGGCGTTTGACCGTGAACAGCTGCGTCGTTTCTATCTGCGCAATGGCTATGCCGATTTCCGTGTGCAGTCCGCGGTGGCGGAGCTCAACCCGAACCGCGATGCGTTCCTGATCAGCTTCGCGGTGGAGGAGGGCGAGCGCTATCGCTGGGGGCCGATCGATATCCGGGCTACTCTGCGCGATCTCGACCCAGCACAGCTGCGCGCGCGTATTCAGGGCCGGGAGGGCGACTGGTATCGCGCCGATGATATCGAAGACACCATTCGGCTGATCACCGAAACCTTGGGCAATCTCGGCTTTGCGTTTGTCGAAGTTGAGCCGGTGGTGGAGCGCAACCGCGAGCAGCGCACGATCTCTGTCACCTACGAGGTGCGCGAAGGCCCGAAGGTGTTCGTCGAGCGGATCGACATCACCGGCAATGTGCGCACGCTCGACAAGGTGGTGCGCCGGGAATTCCGTTTGGCGGAGGGCGATGCCTTTAACGCCGCGCGCCTGCTGCAGACACGGCGTCAGCTGAACAACCTGCGCTTCTTCTCCAGGGTGGAAGTGACCAACACGCCAGGTTCCCAGCCGGACCGGACGGTAATCAACGTCAAGGTGGAAGAAACCGGTACTGGCGAAATCACTTTCGGGGCGGGCTTCTCGACCGCCGACGGCCCGCTGGGCCAGGTCGGTATTCGCGAACGCAACTTGCTCGGCCGCGGTCAAGAACTCGGCGTCTCGGCGCTGATTTCAGGCAAGCGCAATCAGTTTGACATTAACTTCACTGAACCGTACTTCCTTGATCGCAATGTGACGGCAGGCATCGATCTGTTTCGCGTTGAACGCGATCTGCGCGATCAGAGTTCGTTTGACTACCGCTCGACAGGCTTTCGGCCACGCCTTGGGTTCGCAATCACGGAACGGTGGCGGCAGGCGCTGAGCTACACGTTGCGCCAGGAGGAGGTGACCAACCTCCAGCCAGGCGCATCGCGGTTCGTGAGAGAAAGCCAGGGTACGCGCATCACCTCCGCAATCGGGACAGATTTCACCTACAATGCTGTCGATAGCGTCATCGAGCCAACGGACGGCTATCTGTTTGTTTTAGGCGGCGATCTCGCCGGTCTCGGTGGTGACGCACGCTACGCGCGCCTGCGATCGCGCGCTGGGTGGTACTACCCGATTGCCGAAGACTACGTCTTCTCGGTGCGCGGCGATGCGGCGATCATCCGTGGTTTCGGCGAGAAGGTCGTGATCACCGACCGGTTTTTTCCGGGCGGCGACCAATTGCGCGGCTTCCGCTCCGGTGGCGCTGGTGCACGCGATCGCGTAACGCGCGACAGCTTGGGCTCGGAATACTATGCGATTGCCACAATCGAGCAGTCGCTGCCGATACCCGGCGTGCCGTCGAGCCTTGGCATCAGCGGTCGTTTCTTCGGCGAAGGTGGTTTCATTGGCGGCCTCAACCGCTCAGATCCGCTGATCCTCGAATCCACCGCTTTGCGGGCTTCAATGGGTGTCGGATTGAACTGGCGCTCACCCTTCGGCCTTATCCGCCTCGACTTCCCCGTTCCCGTGCTGAAGGAAAACTTCGACCGCACGGAGAGCTTCCGCATCAGTTTCGGGACCAGGTTCTAACCTATGAACAAGCTTACACGACTGATCGCGATTGCGATCGTCTCGGCACTGCCGATTGCGTCCGCTAACGCGCAACAGCCGCCGGCACAGCCGCGCCCGCCGGCTGCACCGGCTGCCCCAGCTCCGTTACCAGTACTGCCGCCTGGACCCCTGGCACCGGCGTTCATCGCCGTCGTCGGCATGACCCAAGTGCAGCAGCAGGCAACTGCGTTCCGCGGCGTTCAAGAGCAGATGGAGCGGTTCGGCCGCACCATGCAGACGGAACTCTCGCAACGCGAAGTGCAGCTGCGCAATTCCGAACAAGAACTCGGACGGCAACGCGAAACCCTACCCCAGCCCCAGTTTGCTGAGCGTGTGCGTGCGCTGGAAGGCCAATTCATTGAGTTCCAGCGCAACGTCCAGGCGCGGCGCAACCAGATGGAAGAGGCCGAGGTCAACGCGCGGCGCCAGCTTGATCAGGGTTTGGAGCGGGTGTTGCGGGAAATTGCCGAAGCGCGCAGCCTGAACCTGATCTTGGCCAAGGAAAGCACGATGATCAACGCTGCCGAGATCGACATCACCGGCGAAGTGATCCAACGCCTGAACCAGACGCTGCCGCGGGTCAATGTCACCCTGCCAGCCTTGCGCCAGCAGGCGGCACCGACGCCAGCTACCGCCCCGGCTGCTCCCGCCGCCCAACCGCCGCGGCCGGCACAACCTGCCCCCGCGCCGCGCAACTAACGTGCCGGACCCGCGCTTCCATACCGCACAGGCCCGCCTCACCTTGGCAGAGGTCGCGGCGATTACGGCGGCGCGCTTGGAACCCGCCACGGCGGCGGCGCAGACCGTCGCCGGTGTCGCGACCCTGGCAGCAGCAACCGCAGACGATCTTGCCTACGTTGACGGCAAGAAATGGCGTGGCGAGCTTGCAGCCACGGTCGCCGGCGCGGTGCTGGTGCCGCAAGACCTGCTGATCGACGTGCCGCCGACCACCGCGGCACTGGTGGTTGACCAGCCGCAGCTCGCTTACATCCGCATCGCCCGGGCGTTTTACCCTGAACGGGCGGCGACCGGCATCCACCCCTCCGCGATCGTCGATGCCACGGCCACTATCGACGCGGATGTGGAGATCGGCGCTGGCACTGTGATTGGTGCTCGCGTCACGATCGGCAGCGGAACGCGGATTGGTGCGGCCACGGTCATCGAGGCCGGTGTGGCGATCGGGCGTGCCGCACGGATCGGCCCGCACGTCACGATCTCCCACGCCGTGCTCGGCGACCGGGTGGTGGTGAAACCCGGCGCGCGCATCGGCCAAGCCGGCTTTGGCTTCGCCGTGGTGCCGACCGGGTTCGAGCGCATCCCCCAGCTCGGCATGGTGGTGATCGGCGATGATGTTGAAATCGGCGCCAACACCACGATCGACCGCGGCGCGCTGGGCGACACCACGATCGGGGCCGGCACCATGATCGACAATCTGGTGCAGATCGCGCACAACTGCCGGATCGGCCATCACGCTGTGGTGGTGGCCCAGGTCGAGGGAGCACGCGTGGCAGCCCAAGCCGGGGTGATGCGCGACGTGCCGGACGGTGAAGCCGTCGGCGGCGCGCCGGCGGTGTCTATGCGGCAATGGCACCGCCAAACTGTTGCGATTACTCGCTTGACCAAGTCGTGAGGCCTAAGTCGTGAGGCGATATCGATGGACCTGACTGAACCGAGCCCGCCTGTGATCGCGATCCCCGAGATCGACGTCAACCGGATCATGCAGATGATCCCGCACCGCTACCCGTTCTTGATGATCGACAAGGTCGTCGACGTCGTGACCAACGTCAGCTGCACCGGCATCAAGAACGTCACCATCAACGAGCCATTCTTTCCCGGGCATTTCCCCCAGCGCCCGGTGTTTCCGGGTGTGCTGATCATCGAGGCGATGGCGCAGACGGCTGCCGTGCTGGTGGTGCATACGCTGGGTGCCGCCTTTGAGGGCAAGCTCGTCTACTTCATGAGCGTGGAAGACGCGAAGTTCCGCAAACCGGTCGGCCCCGGCGATACGCTTGAGATCCGCGTCGAGAAGCAGCGTCAGCGCGGCTCGGTGTGGAAGTTTGCCGCAGAAGCGACGGTGCGCGGCACCAAAGTCGCCGAGGCGTCCTATGCCGCAATGATTTTGGACGAATGACCGCCATCCACCCGACCGCCATCATCGAACCCGGCGCCCATCTGGGCGCTGAGGTCACCATTGGCCCCTATTGCCACATTGGCCCCAATGTCGTCCTCCACGACCGCGTGCAACTGGCGAGCCACGTGGTGGTCGCCGGCCGCACGACGATCGGGGCCGACAGCAAGGTCTATTCGTTCGCCTCACTCGGCACACCGCCGCAGGCGCTGAAGTACGCGGGCGAGCCGTCCGAGCTCACCATCGGGGCCGGCTGCACGATCCGCGAACACGTCACTATGAACCCGGGCACGGCGTTCGGCCGCATGCTGACCGACATTGGCGAGAAGTGCTTCATCATGGTCGGCTGCCACGTCGCGCACGATTGCAGTGTCGGCAACCACGTGGTGATGGCCAACAACGCGACCTTGGGCGGCCATGTGGTGGTGGGCGACTACGCCAACCTCGGCGGCTTGGCCGCCGTGCACCAGTGGGTGCGCATCGGCCGCTACGCGATGATCGGCGGCATGAGCGGCGTCGACAGCGATGTCATCCCCTATGGCACTGTGATGGGCGACCGCGCGCGGCTGTCTGGCCTCAACCTGATCGGCTTGAAGCGCCGCGGGTTCAGCCGGGAGACGATCCACGCGCTGCGCACCGCCTACCGTGTGCTGTTTGCCCACGAAGGCACGATGGCGGAGCGCTTGGACGACGTGACCGAGTTGTTCGCCAGCAACGATCCGGTGATGGATATCGTCGGCTTCATGCGCGCCGACAGTTCGCGCACGATCTGCCAACCCGCGAGCTGAAGCGGTGACGCCGCTCGGTGTGATCGCCGGTGCCGGGGCGTTGCCCCGGCGCATCCTGCGCGATCAGGCCGAACGGGGCCGACCGGTGTTTGTGCTCGCACTCGAAGGCCACACCGATCCGCACACCGTGGCAGGTGTGCCGCACGCCTGGCATCGCCTGGGCGCGGCCGGTGCGATCCTGCAGAGCTTAAATGGGGCGGGTGTGACCGACCTCGTGATGGCCGGCAAGGTCGCTCGACCGTCGCTGCTCTCCCTAGCACCGGACGTTGAAGGGGCAGCGATCCTGGCGCGCATCGGCTGGCGTGCGCTTGGCGATGATGGGTTGCTGCGCGCCGTCGCCGGTGAACTCGCCGCCCGCGGCTTTCGCTTGCTGCCAGTGCCCGAGGTGCTGAGCAATGCAACCGCCCCCGCTGGCGTCTGGGGGCAGGTGCAGCCCGATGCCACGGCGCTGAGCGACATCGCCCGTGGCTTTGCAGTCGCAGCCGCCTTAGGTGCGGTTGATGTCGGCCAGGCCGTGGTGGTGCAGCAGGGCATCGTGCTCGGTGTCGAGGCGATTGAGGGCACGGACGCGTTGATTGCGCGCGCCGGCGCGCTCGCCCGCCCGGGGCCGCGGCCAGTGCTGGTAAAGCGCGCGAAGCCAGGCCAAGACCTCGCCCTCGACCTGCCGGTGGTCGGGCCGATGACCTTGGCGGCAGTGACGGCCGCCGGGTTTGCCGGCATGGCACTCGAAGCAGACCGGGTGCTGGTGCTGGATCGGGCGGAGCTGATCGCGTCGGCCGATGCTGCTGGCCTGTTCCTATTGGCTGAGCCGCTGTCGTGAAGCTGTTCCTCATCGCGGGCGAGCCGTCGGGCGATATCTTGGGCGCGCGGCTGATCGCAGCGTTGCGCGCGCAGGCACCAGATCTCGACATCCAAGGCATCGGCGGGCCGGAGATGGCAGGGCAGGGCCTTGCCTCCCGCTTCCCGATGGCGGAGCTGTCGCTGATGGGCTTGGCAGAGGTGCTGCCGCATCTGCCGCGCCTACTGCGGCGGATCGCAGAGACGGAACAGGCGATCCGAACCTACCGGCCCGACGCCCTGGTCACCATCGATGCGCCGTCGTTCACCTTGCGCGTCGCCAAGCGTCTGGGCGGCAGCGGCATCCCGCGCATCCACTACGTCGCCCCCCAGGTCTGGGCCTGGCGGCCCGGCCGGGCCAAGACCTTGGCGCAGAAGATCGATCACCTGCTGTGCCTGCTGCCGTTCGAACCCGCGTGGTTCGATGCCCATGGGCTGGCGGCGGACTTCGTTGGTCATCCCGTGGTCGAAACGCCCATTGAAGAGTGGTCGTTTCGCGAGCGATATGACATCGGGGACCGGCCCCTGCTGGTCGTGCTGCCCGGCAGTCGCCGCGGCGAGGTGATCCGTCACCTCGGGGTATTTGGCGAGACGGTCGCGCGCCTCGCTGCAGCCATGCCGGGTCTGCGCGTGGTCGTGCCGACAGTACCCGCGGTGGCGGATGCCGTGCGGATCGGTGTCGCCGGCTGGGCGGGGGAGCCGCTGGTGATCACCGA
>JAAFHH010000279.1 GCA_013297545.1 Alphaproteobacteria bacterium | reverse complement strand
AACCATCCACAGCACGAACACATAGGTCGTCGCACTGAACAGCCGCTTGCGGGAAACCGTCGCGGTCAACACCCCGGTCGCCAGCTGCGCGCCGATCAGCACATGACGATCATCGCTGATGGTGTCGATGCGAAACGGCCGCTGCACCCGCTCGTTCAAGCCGTCGATCAACAGCTGCGCGAGGGTTGAGCCATCGTCGCCGCGATCATCGGTATTCGGCAGGATCGCGTCGGCGACAAAGCCAAAGCGGATGCCGGTGTTGCGCAAAGCCGCTTCCAGAAAGACATCCCGGCCCGAGGCGTCGATCGACCGGTCGACCAGCTCCGCCACCATCGCGACGTCGCCCGCGACCGAGGCAGAGAGGCGGCGCGCCAGCGTGTCCCAGTGGGTTTCAAAGAACACAAACGCGGCGATCGCTTGCAGCAGCACCAGCGGCGAGACCAAGATCAATAGGGAGCGGCCAAACAACGACTTCGGCAGCATGCGTTTGAGCCAGCGCGCCATGGGTCTAGTCCGGTTGCAGCAAGTAGCCGACGCCGCGCACGGTCTGCAGATAGCGCGGCGCCTTGGGATCGGGTTCGAGTTTGCGGCGCAGGCGCGTCACGGCCACGTCAATCGCGCGTTCCTGGCCGCCGAAGCCCGCCTCCGTCAGATCATCGCGGCTCACCGGGGAGCCGCACCGGCCGGCAAAGAAAGCGAGCAGCTGCGCCTCTGCCGTGGTCAGGCGAATGTCTTCGCCGCCGTCGGTTAAGCGCTGGCGGCTGATATCGAAGTGGCGGCTGCCAAAGCGCAGGCCCGGTGCCGGCGGGATTGCGGGGGCGGAACGTTCCAAGATCCGCCGCAAGCGCAACACCAGTTCGCGCGGCTCAAACGGCTTGCCGAGGTAATCATCCGCACCACTCTCCAAGCCTTCGATGCGTTGATCGACTTCAGACAGTGCCGTCAGCAACAGGATCGGCACTTGGCTGCGGCTGCGGATTGCGCGGGTCGCCTCAAAGCCGCTGAGGCCGGGCATCATGACATCCATCACGACGGCATCGACGGCGAGCGTGTCGACCAGGCCCAAGGCCGCCTCGCCATCTTCTGCTTCGGCGACGACAAAACCCTGGTCGCTCAAGTAGCGGCGCAGCAATGCGCGCAACCGCGCGTCATCGTCGACCACCAAGATGTGCGGTGCGGGATCCATCGCTGTCATGCTAGCGCGAACCGCGCCTGCTGGCGTCACCTTTGCTCAAGGGCCGCGAATCGATCCCGGTCCTGCGGGTTGACCAGCCCGGTCAGGACCGTGCGGAAGCCTTCGACCGCCTGGGCGCCCGCTGCCCGGTAGGCGTCTGCGATCAGGCGCTTTTGGCAGTCGGTCAGCTGGCGCTCAAGCTCTCGACCCTTGTCGGTGAGATCGAGCAGGCGCTGGCGCCGGTCGCTGACACCCGGGCGCTGGACGATGAACCCCTCCGCGATCAATTGGCCGAGTACCCGCGCCAAGCTCTGCTTGGTGATGCGCAGGATGCCGAGCAGGGCTGAGACCGTCATGCCGGGATGGCGGCCGACGAAATAGATTACCCGGTGGTGCGCGCGCCCAAAGCCGGAGGCGTCGAGCAGCCGATCGGGCTCGGCCGTGAAGTCCCGGTAGGCGAAGAACAACAGCTCAATCGCTTGCCGCAGGTCTTCCTCGCGCAAGAACAGCTGGGTGTGGCCGGCTTTGGCTGTGGTCATGGTGCCCCGTCGCGTCGAACCTTGAGACGAGACAGGAAGCGGGCCCAAGCGGTCAAGCACCTGCGTGTGCGTTGCGGCATAATTGCCACAGTGTGGCATTTACGCCAATGATCGCGATCGCACTGCCAGCATTGCCAAGATCAACCGCAAACCCACCTGTCTTCGCGGCGATCGGCGGATGGGGCTGTGCGCCTATTCTATTCGATTTCACCAAGATTGATTGCGTTTCATTGGATCTTGATCAAACGCCGTGGCCGCATGGGTGCTGCCGATCGGATTATTCTGTCACCAGGCAGTTTTTTCCTGTTGCACTGTGATGGCCGTCACGGCTATCAGGCTTCACGCACTGCCGACCACCGACCAGGAGCCGACGGAATGCATCATCTAAGCTGGAAGCCCTTCGCCCTCGCCGCCCTTGTGGTGATGGCCCTGGTATCGTCGGTGCTTCCGGCAGATGCGCGCAGCCAAATGAGCTTTGAGAGCAATGGCCGCTCGGTGCGGGTGGAGGCGTTCCGCGCTGAAGGCTTCGGCCGCAAGCCCGCGGTGATGATCCTGCACGGTGCCTCTGGCCTTGGCGACGGCACGATGCTTTACCCGTTGGCGCGCGAACTGAATGATCGGGGCATCAACGCCTACGTGGTGCGCTACTTCGATGGTCTGGGCGCGGCACAACCCGCCGCCCGGCCCCCGGCCAAGGGGCAGCGCGCCCAACAGGTGCGGGGCAACCCGTCCGCCCCCAGCCTGCACGCGACCCGGGACCGAATCCTGCAGGACGCGCTCGCCTTCATCGCCAACCAGCCGACGGTTGATTCGTCTCGCATCGGCATCTTCGGCCTGTCGCTCGGCGGCTTCCACGCCCTGGACATCGCGTCACGCGACCCGCGCATCCAAGCGACGGTGAGCTTCGTGGGCGCCATGCCGGCCGGCGGCGGTGATCGCGCGCTTGGCCAAATGCCGCCCACCCTGCTGCTGCACGGCACTGCTGACCGCATCGTGCCATTCGCGCGTGTGCAAAGCCTGCACCGCCAGATGGTCGCCGCCGGTGCGCCCGTGCAGATGACCACCTTCCCGGGCGCCGGCCACAGCTTCCGTGCCAGCGACCTGCAGCGCGCCCACGACACGGCGGCTGACTTCCTGGAAAGCGCACTCACCACCCGCGGCGGCCGCGACACGCTGGTGGCGTTCCGGCCGCACTAAGCGGACGCCGCCAAGGTCTCCGCCGCCGCTCCCACCAGCCACCCAGCAATTGCCTGCACGGTCTCATCCCCGATGCGCGTCGCCGGCCAGCGCACGACTTGGCGGCGGCTGGACGGTTTGGCGGTGAAACCGGGCACGGGCACCAAGCGGCCATCGCTGAGCGCGTCGGCCGCCAGCAGACTGCGTGCCAGCACGGCACCTGCGCCAGCAACGGCGGCGCCGAGGGCGGAGCCCAATTCCCGGTGGCGGATCAGGGCCGCGCCCGCGGGCGGCGTGGCGAGCCAGTGCGCCCAATCCCATTCCGGCGCACCGGCATTCGCCTCAGCACTGCCTTTCCACACCAGCGGCAGCGGGCCGCCGCTGATCAGCACGCCGGGGCTGATCACCGGGAAGATCGTCTCGGCCGGGAACGGTCGCTGCGTGCTGCTGGCGCGGGCTTGTTCTGCCGGCAGCCAATCCAGCATCACGTCGGCCGCCAGCGCGTCCGCTTCCGCCCGGGTTGAGACGGTCACCAAGTCGAGGGCGATGTCGGGGTGGGCTGCCGCCAACTGATCAAGGCGCGGGGCCAGCCACCAGGTCGCGAGCGACGCACCAAGCCCGAGGGTGAGGGCCACGCCTCCCCTGCCCCGTCCCCGCGCCGGCAGGCGGGCGAGCGCATCGAGCGCCAGCACGAGATCCGGCAGCAGCGCTGCCCCCGCTGGTGTCGGCACGATTGGCGGGCCGCGCCCCACAACGCGGTAGCCGAGCTCTGCTTCCAGCCGGCGGAGCTGGTGGCTGATCGCACTTTGCGTCAGGCCCAATTCCTCGCCCGCGCGCCGAAAACTGCCATGGCGCACCACGGCCTCGAAGGCGACCAGCGGCTGGATCGGTGGCAAGCGGCGCATCGGGATGACGAACTCTCTTCGCAAGATGACGAGGCTTCATTAGACGCGGGGGACCCAAGCGGGTGCAATGGCGGCCATGAGCACCCGTGCCTCCCGCCTATCCGCCGGCCTCGCGTTCGCTGGCATCATCGCCCTGGCCGCCGGCTGGCAGATCGTCACCCGGCTGGGCGTGACCACCACCCTCGGCCCGCTGGACCTCGCCTTGTTGCGCTACTGCGTGCCCGCACTGGTGCTGGCCCCACTGTGGTGGCGCAGCGGCCTGATACCGGCGGGGATCGGCCGTCGGCGCCTCGCCCTGATCGTCTTGGGCGGCGGCGCGCCGTTCGGGTTGCTGGCGATTTCCGGCGCGCAGTTGGCGCCGGCCGCTGATATGGCGACGATCATGAGCGGGGCAATGCCGCTCGCAGTCGCGATCCTCGCAGCCCTGGTTTTGGGCGAGCGGGCATCGCGGCGGCGCTGGGTTGGGTTCCTGGTGATCGCGCTGGCGCTGGCCACGCTGATCGGCCCGACCCTGCTGGACCGCGCCGATGGGTCCTGGCGCGGCCACCTGTTGTTCCTCGCCGGTGGTCTCGTCTGGGCCGTCTACACCATCGCCTACCGCGGCAGTGGCCTCACCCCTTGGGCCGCGGCCGGTGTGGTGTCCGCCTGGTCGGCGCTGATCATTCTGCCGCTCTGGCTCTGGACGGGTCCCGCCCGCCTGCTGGCCGCGCCCTTGGCCGACATTGCGCTGCAGGTGCTGTGGCAGGGCGTGCTGGCGGGGGTTGGCGGCTTGTGGCTCTACGGCGTCACGATCCTCGCGTTCGGGGCGAGCCGGGCCGCCGTGTCCGGTGCCTTGGTGCCGCCCACCGTCGCCCTCGGCGCGTGGCTGATCCTGGGCGAGACGGTGGACGCCCTCACGCTTGCCGCCTTGATCGGTGTGACCATCGGTGTTGCCTTCGCGTCAGGTGCCTTTGATCGCCGAAGCCATTGAGATCGCCCGCGTCCCACCGTACGGTCGCACCCGCGGGGACATGGCGAAACCGGTAGACGCACCGGACTTAAAATCCGGAGGCCGCAAGGCTGTGGGGGTTCAAATCCCCCTGTCCCTACCACTTACAGCGCCTGGCCCGTTCCCGGGTCGAACAGGTGAATGCGCTCGGGCAGCACGGCGAAGGTGAGCCGCTGACCGACGGCTGGCAGGCGCCGGCCATCGGTGGTGGCGGTGATGTCGACGCCGTCG
>JAAFHH010000278.1 GCA_013297545.1 Alphaproteobacteria bacterium | reverse complement strand
GCTGCGGATTGCCCCGATCCGCCGCGTAGAGGAACTGCACCAGATCGTTGGTGCCGACGGACAGGAAATCGACCGCCTGGACCAGCGCTGGCAGCTGAAACAGCAGGGCCGGCACCTCAACCATACAGCCAACCGAGACGGACGTGGGCGGAGTGAGGTCGGCCAAGCGGGCGCGATCGAGTTCCAGATCCAACAGCCGGCGCGCGCGGTCGAATTCGCTCACTTCCGCAATCATCGGGAACATGACGGAGAGCGGGCGGCCTTCCGCCGCCATGATCATACCCCGGAGTTGCTGGCGCAGCATGGCCGGCCGGTCGAGCCCGATGCGGATCGCGCGCCAGCCGAGGGCGGGGTTCTCTTCGGGATCGGCGTGCAGATAGGGCAGCGTCTTGTCGCCGCCCACATCCAGGGTGCGGAAGGTGACCGGCGCGCCTGCGGCCGCGTCTTGCACCCGGCGGTACAAGTCCGCCTGGGCGGTCGCGGTCGGGTAGGCGTTGCGCACCATGAAGCCGATCTCGGTGCGGTAGAGCCCGATGCCGGCCGCCTTGGTGACCGGCACGTTGGCAGCATCGAGCACCAGGCCACAGTTGAGCAGCAAGGTGACATCGATGCCGTCGCGGGTGACCGACGGCCGGTCCGCGAGCTTGGCAAAGCGTTCTTGGTCCGCCGCACGCACCCGCATCGCGACGCGCACTTGGCGGCGCACTTCTTCGGCGGGGCGCAGGAAGATCTGGTTGTTGGTGCCGTCGACCACGACCGGATCACCGGTTTCCACATAGAGCAATGCGTCGCGCACCTTGCCGACCATCGGCAGGTCAAGCGCGCGGGCCACAATCGCGACGTGGGCGGTGGGGGAGCCTTCTTCCAGCACCACGGCTTTCAGCTTGCGGCGGTCATAGTCCAACAGCTCCGCCGGGCCTAAGTTCCGCGCGATCAGAATCGCGTCCGCCGGCAGATCGGCCATCGGCTCCGCACCCGCGAGTTCGACCACCAGCCGGTTGGTGAGATCTTCGAGATCGATCAAGCGATCGCGCAGGTAGGGATCGGTCGCGCCCCGCAGGCGCGTGCGCATGTCGTTCTGGACTTTTTGGGCCGCTGCCTCGGCGGTCAGGCCGCTCAAGATGGTCTCCCGCATCCGGCCCATCCAGCCGCGGTCGCCAGCGAACAGGCGCACGGTTTCCAACACCTCGTGCGCTTCGCCGGCCGCCTTCAAATCGTCTGCCGCGAGCAGCCGGTCCAAGCGTTCCTGGACAGCGCTCAGCGCTGCCGCCAGGCGTGCGAGTTCGTGGGCCGGGTCTTCGGCGACCATCTGGCGGATCACCGCGCGCGGCCGGTGCAGCACCGCAGTGCCGATCGCGAGACCCGGGCTCAAGGTCGTACCCTCAAACCGGCGTGGCTTGACCACTTCTTCGCTCGCCGAGACTTCGCCCGGATCGACCAGCGCGCCCGACGCAATCAGTTCCGCCAGCACCATGGCGACGGTCTCTAACGCTTCGACTTCTTCTTCGGCGTAGGTGCGGCTGTCGCGGTGTTGCAGTGCCAGCACCCCCACCACCGCACCATTGCGCAGGATCGGCACGCCCATCATGGAGCGGTAGAGTTCTTCACCCGTTTCCGGCTTGTAGGCGAAGTTGGGGTAGGACCAGGCGTCTTCCAGCACCAAGGGCTTGGCGTAGGCCGCGATGTCGCCGATCACCCCTTCGCCCACCCGCATGCGGGTGCGGTGCACGGCTTCGGCCTTCAAGCCTTCGGTCGCGAACAGTTCCAGCACTTCGCCCGCCCGCAGCACGTAGCAGCTGCAGACATCAGCGGCGGTGTCGGTCGCGATCGTTTTCACCACGGCGTCGAGCCGCTGGGTCGCCTCCCCCGCCGCCGCCATGTGTTCGCGGATTTTGCGCAGCAGCCGGCGGGATCCGGTCCACCCCTGCTGCGGCATGTCAGGCCGCGTCGCCGTAAGACAAGCGCTGTTCGATGGCGGCTTCGGCTTGGGCGACCAGTTCGGCCAGGATCTCGGCGACCGGCTGTTCGCGCGTCACCATGCCGACGGACTGGCCGGCCATCAGCGAGCCGCTCTCAATATCGCCATCGACGGCCGCCCGGCGCAGCGCCCCGGCCCAGAAGTGTTCGATCTCCAGCTGGGCCTCTTTCAGCGTGAGCTCACCGGAATCAAACTTGGCAATCGCCTGCAGCTGCGCTTCGGTGAACTTCTTCGAGGCGTCATTGACGATCGCGCGCACCGGGATGACGGGAAAGCGCGGATCGATCTGCACCGACGGCATAGCGTCGCGCGCTTCGGCCTTGATGAACGCCTGCTTGAAGCGCGCATGCGCCACGCATTCGGTCGCGCACACGAAGCGGGTACCGAGCTGCGCGCCGGCTGCCCCCATTTCCAGGAACGCCGCAATCGCCTCGCCCCGGCCGATGCCGCCGGCGATGAACACCGGCACATCGCGCACCAGCGGCAGGATTTCTTGCGCCAGCACGGCGGTCGAGACGGGGCCGATGTGGCCGCCAGCCTCCGCCCCTTCGATGATCAGGCCGTCGCAGCCGGACTTGACCAGCCGCTTGGCGATCACCGGCACCGGCGCGAAGGACAGCACCTTCGCCCCGCCATCCTTCAAGCGCTTGATCAAGGCGGCACTCGGCAGGCCGCCGGCCAGCACGACGTGGCTGACCTTGTTCGCCAAACACACTTCCGCCAGCGCATCCAATTCCGGATGCATGACGATCAGGTTGACGCCAAACGGCTGGCTGGTCAGCGCTTGGGTCGCGCGGATTTCCTCCTCCAAGCGCGGCGGCATCATCGACCCGCACGCGAGCACGCCGAAGCCGCCCGCGTTGGACAAGGCCGATACCAGATGGCGTTCTGAAACCCAGGTCATGGCACCCGCCATGATCGCAAGATCAGTGCCAAGCAGCCGGCGACCCGCCTGCCACAGACGGTCCAGGTGGGCGCGCGCACGGGTCATGATCAGCCATCCAAACCGTAGGCGGTGTGCAACGCGCGCACCGCGAGTTCCAGGTACTTCTCGTCGATCAACACACTGACCTTGATCTCCGACGTGGTGATCAACTGGATGTTGATGCGCTCGGCTGCAAGGGTGCGGAACATGGTGAGTGCGACACCAGCGTGGCTGCGCATGCCAACCCCGACCACCGACACCTTCGCCACCTTGTTATCGGGGCGCAGTTCGGTGAAGCCGATCTCGTCGCGCGCGTTGTTCAACACCACGAGTGCCCGATCAAGGTCAGCCCGCCCAATGGTAAACGTCATGTCCGTCGAGGAGCCATCGGGGGAGATGTTCTGGACGATCATGTCGACATTGATGCCGGCATCCGCCAGCGGCCCGAACAGGCTGGCGGCGATACCCGGCCGATCCGCCACCTTGACCACGGTGATCTTTGCTTCGTCGCGGGCATGCGCGATGCCGCTGACCACATGATGTTCCACGATCTCGTCCTCGTTGCAGATGAGGGTGCCCGGCACGTCCTTGAAGCTCGACAATACCGCCAGACGCACCCGGTGGTTCATGGCAATTTCAACCGAGCGCGGCTGCAGCACTTTTGACCCCAGCGAGGCGAGTTCGAACATCTCCTCATACGAGATCCGCTCGAGCTTCTGCGCGCGCTCCACAATGCGCGGGTCAGCCGTGTAGACGCCGTCCACGTCCGTGTAGATGTCGCACCGCTCCGCCCCAATCGCCGCCGCGACCGCGACGGCCGAAGTATCCGACCCGCCGCGCCCAAGCGTGGTGATCCGGTTGTCCGGGCCAATGCCCTGGAAGCCGGCGACCACGGCGACCATGCCTTGGGCGAATCGCGCGTCGATCGCAGCCCGCTCAATGCCGGTGATGCGCGCTTTGCCGTGCATCGCATCCGTGTGGATCGGCAGCTGCCAGCCGGCCCAAGACCGCGCCGGCACGCCAATCGCCTGCAGCGCAATCGCCATCAGGCCAGAGGTGACCTGCTCGCCCGTGGCGACCACGGCGTCATATTCCCGCGCATCATGCAGCGGATCGAGCTGGCGCACCCAGTCCACCAACTGGTTGGTGACACCGGCCATGGCGGAGACCACGACCGCCACCTGGCGGCCCGCCTCCACCTCCCGCTTAACGCGGGCAGCAGCGGTGCGAATGCGCTCAAGGTCGGCCACCGACGTGCCGCCGAATTTCATCACAATACGGGCCATGCCGACCCGGTCCTCCCTGGCTACGAGCGGGTGCCGGGCGGGAGCCCAGCGCGAAGGGGGTCTGCATACTACTGCTGGGGCGGGAGGGCTAGGGGGGTGGGGGGCTTGTGGTGGAATGCGCTCAATGCCATCATTGCAATCGCTCCCCTTTGCACTTGGAAACCCTATGCCAGCCCTCACCGTCCGCAACCTCGATGCCGATGTGAAGCAGCGCCTGCGGGTGCGCGCGGCCGAGCACGGCCACTCCATGGAGGAGGAAGTTCGCACCATACTGCGCCAAGCGGTTGGTGAGCGGCCCTCGCCTAAGCGCGACCTCGGCACGGCGATCCGCGAGCGGGTCGCCGCATTTGGTGGCGTGGAGCTTGACCTGCCGCCGCGCACCCCGATGCGTGATCCGCCCACCTTCGACTAAGGTCGGGTGATGATCGTGCTCGACACCAACGTGGTTTCTGAACTGTTGCGCCCCCGTCCAGCAACCGTCGTGCTCGACTGGGTGGCGGCCCAGGACCGTGATCTGTTGTTTCTCACCACGATCTCTGAAGCGGAGCTGCGCGTTGGTGTAGCGTACCTGCCGCCCGGGCGACGGCGGACACAGCTGGCCGAGGTAGTCGATGCAATCTTGGAGGAGGAGTTTGCCGATCGGTTGCTCGTCTTCGACACTGCTGCGGCAATCGCCTTTGCAACGATCGCAGCCAGCCGTCGAGCTGCCGGCTTGGTGGTCGCGCTGGCCGACTGCCAAATCGCTGGCATCGCCGCCTCCCGTGGCGCCGCTATCGCCACCAGAAACGTAGCCGACTTTGCCGGCGCAGGGATCACGATCCTCAA
>JAAFHH010000277.1 GCA_013297545.1 Alphaproteobacteria bacterium | reverse complement strand
CTTGAAGTTCGGGATGCCGTAGATCATCAGGCCGCCGATGCGGTCGTAGCGATCATAGACATGGACTTGGTAGCCCTTGCGGCGCAGCACGTCGGCGGCGGCCAAGCCACCGGGGCCACCCCCGATGATGCCGACCGATTGCGGGCGTTCGTGCTTCGGCCGGCCAGGCTTCACCCAGCCCTGTTCCCAGGCGGTGTCGGTGATGTACTTCTCCACCGCGCCGATGGAGACGGACTCAAAGCCCTTCTCGATCACGCAGTTGCCTTCGCACAGCCGGTCTTGCGGGCAGATCCGCCCGCAAATCTCGGGGAACGTGTTGGTCGCTTGCGAGAGCTCGTAGGCTTCTTCCAAACGCCCCTCCGCGGTCAGCTTCAGCCAATCCGGGATGTTGTTGTGCAAAGGACAGTGGACTTGGCAGAACGGGATGCCGCATTGCGAACAGCGGCTTGATTGCTCGGCCGCAGCGCTGGCGGCGAACTCGCCGTAGATCTCATCGAAATCCTGCGCGCGCGCATCCGCCTCGCGCTTGTCCGGCATGCCTTTGGCAACCGAGATGAAGCGCAGCATGCGGGTCTGTGCCGCTGCTTGGGCTTTCGCGCCGGTGTCACTGATCGCCATCTCGCCCTCACGCCTGATCCCTTCGGGACGGGCCGTGTAGCAGGTTGATCAAGCGACGTCTAAAGAAATTTCAAAGAAACGTCCGAAACGGCCCTATCTGACCATCCGAACAGCAGTGTGGAACCCGGTTTCCGGAACGTCCGCAAGGGCATCCCGATCAAAAGGACCGAAACGGACCTATGCCGACTTCG
This sequence comes from Alphaproteobacteria bacterium, assembly GCA_013297545.1. Classification (GTDB taxonomy): domain Bacteria; phylum Pseudomonadota; class Alphaproteobacteria; order Elsterales; family Elsteraceae; genus RDXE01. The sequence continues at coordinate 4,205 of JAAFHH010000277.1, read as the reverse complement.
GCGCGAACCGACCGCCGGTGCGGAACCGGTCGAGGTAGGTCGGCAGGATGGTGGCAAGTGCGGTGGGTGCGATCCCGAAGGCATCGAGGCCAGGCAGCGCGCCCGTGCAGACATTGTCGGACTTCAGCATGGTGACTTGATCTTGGGTCAGCAGCTTGAACGGCAGCTTTTCCAACACCCAGCCCTGCAGCATCGCGATGCTGAACGGAATGCCGATGATCGGCTTGCCACCACGGCCTGAATAGTCGAGTGCCATTTGCACCAGTTCGCGGAACGTATGCACATCCGGCCCGCCAAGCTCATAGGTCTGCCTCAGATGATGGGGGGTGGTGAGGGACGCCATGATCGCATCCGCCACGTCGCCGACATAGACCGGCTGCATGCGGGTCGCCCCACCGCCGAACGCCGGCAGTACGGGCGCCAGGCGCGCCATGCCGGCGAACAGGTTGAAGAAGCCGTCTTCCGGCCCGAACACGATGGAGGGGCGCAGGATCGTCGCATCGGGGAAGCCCGCGCGGACCGCGTTCTCGCCTTCCGCCTTGGTGCGGGCATATTCGGCCGCTGAGTCCAGATCGGCGCCAATCGCGGAGACGTGCACCATCCGCGTCGCACCGGCAGCGGCAGCCGCGCGCGCAATCACGCCCGGTGCTTCGGCCTGGATTGCCTGGAAGCTGCGGCCTTGTGTGGGCGCCAGAATGCCGACCAGCGACACCACGGCATCCGCGTGGGCCACTTGGGCGGCGACTGCAGCTGGATCGCGGATATCAACGGCGATCGGCACGACTTGGCCGACATCGCCCATCGGTTTCAGGAACTTCGCCTTTTCGGCATTGCGCACCGGCACGCGGATGGTGGCACCGGTCTTGGCCAGTCGCCGGATCAAGTGGCGCCCGATGAAGCCTGAGCCGCCAAACACCGTGACAATACGCAACGCCATGATCCGCCTCCTATCGGCACGAGTGCCGTCAAGGGTTAGGTAGCGCCAGACGCGCCCGCCGTCCAGGATCTGCGGCGTTTAGCGCTGAAACTGCCAGATCGCCTGGGCGTCGCCTTCGAATTTGTAGGTGCCGACATGGTTCAAGACGATCCGGCGGTCGAGCCAGACCTCGCCGTCGATCTTCTGCCAGCGCCGGCAGAACGCGTAGTCTTCCGAAAGGTAGAGCCGGGTTTCCGGGTCGATCATCGTGTCGAACAGGGCGTAGGACACAGGCGACAGGCGCGGGTCGTGGTTGTCGTACTTCAGGTCCCGGTGGGCGACCTGCAGGCGTTCGATGACGTCGCGGCGGATCATCATGAAGCCGGTCGCGAGGTCTTGGACGCGCACCACGTCTTCGTCGGGCAGTGCATTCAAGGCCGGATCAAAGTTCAGCGCATACACCGCAGAGAACCGGCGGATGTCGCCCTTGCCGCCGCGCACGGCACTTTCCATCGCGCGCCAGTTCAGCATTTTCATCGGGTACGCGCCGCCAATCAGCGGCTTTTCAGCGGCGAGCAGGCGCAGCACCGATTCTGGTTCCCATTCAATGTCCGCGTCGATGAACATGAAGTGGGTGCCGTCAGTCGCCATGAATTCGGCCAGCAGATTGTTGCGCGCCCGGGTGATCAGCGATTCGTTGGTGGTGAAGTGCAGCTGCACCGGCACCTTCAGGTCCGCAAACATCTGGACCGTGCGCATCAGCGCCAGACTGTAGTTGATCGCAACCATGCCGCCGTAGCACGGCGTTGCGATGTGCAGCCGGCTGCCCTTGATGCGATCGATCAAGGCCTCAACGCTGGTGTCTGAGCTCATCGCAGCATTCCAATCTTCAAACCAATCACGCCGGCGACGATCATGGCGATCGAGGCGACGCGCAACCAGTCCTGCGGTTCATCGAACAGATAGATCCCAACGATCGCCGTGCCAGCCGCCCCAATGCCGGTCCACACGGCGTAGCCGGTGCCAAGCGGGATGGTCCGGAATGCAAACGCCATCAGGCCCATGGAGGTGAGGATCGCGGCCAGCGTCACCCCGCTCCACACGAGGTTGCGAAACCCGTCCGACAGCTTCATGCCGACGGCCCAGACGATCTCGCAGGCACCGGCCGTCAGCAGCGCGATCCAAGAGAGGGTGAGCTGGCTCATCGCCCCGCGGCCAACGCGTCGTCGAGCGATTGGCGGATCGCAGCTGGGTCGAGATCGCGCGCGATCACGACAATGCGGCTGGTGCGATCAGCGTTCGGCCAGGCCGGCAGGCGGGCTGGCGGGTGGTAGAGGTGTTGCACACCGTGCACCGCGATCGGTCCGGCTTCACCGACCGCATTGATGATCGCCTTCAAGCGCAGCACCTGGTCACCCCGGTGCATCGCCAAGCTTTCCGCCCACAGTGCAAACGCATCCCAGGGTACGGGATCGGTCAGGACGATGCAGGTGGCCACGATGCGCGCATCGTGGCGGTTCACATCATGGTGATGGTGGTGGTGATCGTGGGCATAGGCCTCCGCCGCCAGCCAACCCGCCACATCGACGTGCTTGGTGGTTGGATTGTAGAGGCCGACGTCGAACAACCGGTCCGGCCCCGCGTCTGCCGGTGTCAGGATTGGTGCGGCTGGGTTCAAGCGCTTGAGGCGCGCCGTCAGCGCCGCGGTGGTGGCCGCGTCCGCCAGATCGGTTTTGGTCAGCACAATCCGGTCGGCCACGGCGGCCTGCTTGGCGGCTTCTGCCTGCTGGTCGAGGCTGGCAGCCCCATTGACCGCATCCACCACCGTCACGACGCCATCGAGCCGGTAGCTCTGCGCCAGCAGCGGATCGGCCATCAGCGCGTGCAAGATCGGGGCGGGATCGGCGAGCCCGGTGGTTTCGATCACCACCCGCCCGAAGGCGATCGCACCGCGCTTGCGCTCAAGGTAGCGCACGCCAAGCTCGCGCACGAGATCGGCCTTGATCGTGCAGCACAAGCAGCCCGATGCCATCACCACCATCTCGCCGGACACGCCTTGAACCAGGTCGTGGTCCAAGCCGATCTCGCCGAATTCGTTGATCAGGACGAGGGCGTCGCTGAGCCGCGGGTTCGCCATCAAGCGGTTCAGCAGGCTGGTCTTGCCAGCCCCCAGAAACCCAGTCAGCAGGGTGACGGGGACGAGATCGCTCATCTGAGACCGACCGGCAGCGGCAAGGTCATGGTCAGCGCTTTGCCGTCACCGGCAGCCGCGACCAACGCGCGGCCATCGCCCGACCAGGCAAGGGCGGTGATTTCGCGCTTGGAGACACGGATCGGCTCGCCCCGCACGCCGCGGGCCGAGATGTCACCCAGCACCAGCATGCCATCGCCGTAGCCACCAGCGACCAGCGGTAGGAACGGGTGGCAGGCAACTGTGGTGGTCGCCACCTCGCCGCCATCGTGGAGATCAAGCGGCGCGCGGCCTTCGGGCCCTGGCCCATCGAACGGCCAGCAGTGCAGCAACGGCACGCCGGCCGCTGCCAGCCACTGACCATCGGCGGACCAGCTCAGCGCGCGCACTTTGGCGCCGTAACCGGACATCCGCATCTCGCCGGTGGCCGCCAGGTGCCAGCCATGCACTTCGCCGTCCTGGGTTGCGGTGCACAGCACAGCACTGTCGGGGGCGAGGGCGGCGGCGAGGTGCGATCCCTTCCAGGTCAGGCGCTTCGGCTCCGCGGTCGGATCGGCCAGATCCCACAAGGTCGCCCCATCATAGTGGGCGGCTGCCAGCAGGTTGCCGCGGCTGTGCAAGCCCGCGACACTGCTCGGGTGGGGGCCGAGGCTGCGGCGCTCAGCACCCTGGAACAACTCAATCACTCGGCCGACGGCGACCGCGATCGTGCCGTCAGCGGTGACAGTGAGGGTATCGAGCTGCCGGCCGCGCCAGAGGCCAAGTTCGGCTACTTCCCCCTCGCGGGAGATCGTCACCAACCGGCCATCATCGCCGCCGCTGACGAAACCCGCCTTGGTGGCGGCGAGCGCGAGCACACTGCCGTGATGCGCGCTCACCACCCGCAAGGTCGCTTCGCGCGGATCGGTGAGGTCAATCAACCGGACCCGGCCGTCGCCGAGGCCCACGGCCGCGATGCTGCCAGAGATCGCGGCGGCAACGGCACCGGCATCGAAGCGCCAGGCGGTTTTTTGCAGCTCGCTCATGCCAGCGTGTTCATGAAGCCGTCGCGCAGCCAATCGCCGCTGAGGCCGCGGCCGATGAACACGATCCGGCTGT
>JAAFHH010000276.1 GCA_013297545.1 Alphaproteobacteria bacterium | reverse complement strand
CAGGGACGCAACAATGCCAATCGCAAGGGTAACAGCGAACCCGCGCACCGGCCCCGATCCCATCGCGTACAGCAACACGGCCGCGATCAAGGTCGTGACGTTGCTGTCCAGAATGGTTAGGAACGCGCGACTGAACCCGGCCTCGATGGCGGAGACAACCCCGCGGCCGATCCTGCCCTCTTCGCGCATGCGCTCGTAAATCAGCACGTTGGCATCAACCGACATGGCAAGACCGAGCGTCATGCCGGCGAGACCCGGTAGGGTCAGCGTCGCGCCAATCGCACTCATAAACGCGAGCGTGATCACGAGGTTGAGGATCAGAGCCACGTTCGCGAACAAGCCAAACAGGCCGTAGAACGCAACCATCAGCACGCCGATCAAGATAAAGCCGAGGACGGTCGCGAACACGCCGGCCTCAATCGAATCTTGGCCGAGGCTCGGGCCGACCGTGCGTTCTTCCAGAATGGTGAGCGGGGCCGGCAGTGCACCCGCGCGCAGCAACAGCGACAAATCGGATGCTGACTGCGCGGTAAAGCTGCCGGAGATGATGCCGCGCCCGCCGGTGATCGCCTCGCGAATGACCGGCGCCGAGATCACCTTATCGTCCAGCACAATGGCAAACGGCCGGCCGACGTTTTCAACAGTGGTGTCGGCAAACCGCCGGGCCCCGACACTGTCGAAGCGGAACGAAACCACGGGCTGGCCATCTTGGAACGTCGGCTGAGCGTCGACCAGATTGTCGCCGGATACCATGATCCGCTTGCGCACCACATAGGCCGGCAGCTGGCCCGTCATTGGATCGGGCCGATCACCGACCAGGAGATCGGACGTCGGCGGGACGCGCCCGCGGCGCGCTTCTTCGACCGAGGTCTCCCCATCCACCAAGCGGAAGGACAGCTTCGCCGTCGTGCCGATCAGCGCTTTGATGCGTTCGGGATCGCGCACGCCGGGCAGCTGCACCAGGATGCGGTTGACGCCCTGCTGCACGATCGTCGGCTCGCGCGTGCCGGTCTCATCGACGCGGCGGCGGATGATTTCGATCGACTGCTGCACCGCTGCAATCCGGCGCGACCGCAGGGCGGTTTCCGTCTTGGTGACGACGGCACTGCCATCTGGTGCCCAGGCAAGATCGAGCCCTTCGTCAAGGCCACTGACGGTGCGGCGCACCACGTCACGATCAGGCGGCGTGACGAAGCGAATGACGAATCGGATCAATCCATCCGCACCGATCGCGGCAACCGGCACGTTGGCGCGGCGCAGTTCCTGGCGCGCACTGTCTTGCAGGCCCTGCATCACTTCACGCACGACAGCGTCGGTGTCGACTTGCAACAGCAGGTGTGCACCGCCCTGCAGATCGAGGCCAAGGTTGACCTGTGCCCGCGGCATCCAGCTCGGCAGCTGATCGAGAATACGCTGCGGGATCGCGTTCGGTGCAGCGAACACGAAGGATGCCAGGCACAGCACCAGGACCAGCCACATCTTCCAGCGCGGAAACTGGATCATCGCGGGCTGTCCCTTAGACCTTGGACGAAATCTTGGGCAGCTCGTCGCCGTCGCTGTCGTCATCGCCGCGCGGCTCGGTCTTCGCCAGCACTTCGGCGACTGAAACGCGCTGCGCCTTGATGCGCACGCCTTCAGTCAGCTCGATCGAGAGCTCAGTGTCCGACAGCACCTTCGCGACCGTGCCGATCAGGCCACCGGCGAACACCACGCGGTCACCACGCTTCAGCGCGGCCACCATCTCGCGGTGCTGCTTCATCTTCTTCTGCTGCGGACGGATCAGCAGGAAATAGAAGACGACAAAGATGAGGATCAGCGGCAGGAACGCCATCACATCGAAGCCGCCGCCACCAGCGGCCGCTTGAGCATAGGCGGGAGAGATCAGCATGAAGCACCGTCCTCAACGAGACCAGAAGGGTATGCGCTGACCCAGGGGCCAGCGCACCAAGTTGGGGGCGGACTATAGCGATGCCCTGGCGCCGTGCAACGATTGCCGTCACCAGGGCATCAGTTCGGTCAATCGGTCACGTAGGAGGCGGTGTCGGTCGAGCGGTTGTAACGCAGGTACACGGTGTTGATCGTGCACAGATTCAAGCCGCGGAAGAACGACGAGCTGTTGTCGTCCCAGGTCACTTTGATGTTCCACACGCAGCCGCGGTCAGCCCCGGTGAAGGTAACCGGAACGCGCCCACCATGGCTGAGCGGGCCGCTCAGCTCGTTTTCGTTGAACACATTGTCGTTCGGCGGGTTCACCCCAACGAACACCAGGGTGTAGCCCGTCTCATTGACCAGAACAAAGTTACGATCATCTGCCATCGACTGTGTCGATACAAAAGCCAATGCGATCAAGGCGCAGAAGCCTGCAAACAGCTTCGACATCACGTACCCTCCACGTGTGTTGGACCAGCGAGCGTGAGTGCCCCCTGATGCGCCAGGGTTTTAGCGATCGCTTTAATACCTCGCAAGAGGCTTCAGCCGACGTCCCGGCCGCTCTACAGTCAGCCCATGAACGACGCCCTGTTGCAGCTGCTCACCCGCATCGCCGACGCGCTTGATCGCCAGGCCCCACCCCCCGTCGCACCGATCGACTGGACTGCTGCCGACGGCTTCGTCTGGCAGGCCGAGCGGGAGAGCCTGCTGCCCGTGCCCAAGGTGCAGGCAGTGGCACTCGACCTGCTGTGCGGCATCGAGCGCCAGCGTGATCAACTGCTGGCCAACACCCAGCGCTTCGCCGATGGCTTGCCCGCCAACAACGCGCTGCTGTGGGGCGCGCGCGGCATGGGCAAAAGCTCTCTGGTCAAAGCCGTGCACCAAGCGGTGAACCAGGCCCGGGCCGAGCGCCTGGCGCTGATCGAATTGCACCGCGAAGACGTGCCCACCCTGCCCGCTCTGCTGCGCCAGCTGCGCGGCTGCTCCCGGCGCGTGATCCTGTTCTGCGATGACCTCTCCTTCGACGGCCAGGATGCCAGCTACAAGTCGCTGAAAGCCGTGCTCGAAGGCGGCATCGAAGGCCGGCCGGAGAACGTCATTTTCTACGCCACCTCCAACCGCCGCCACCTGCTCAGCCGCGACATGATCGAGAACGAGCGGTCCACCGCGATCAACCCGTACGAGACAGTGGAAGAGAAAGTCTCCCTCTCCGACCGCTTCGGCCTGTGGCTCGGCTTCCACAGCTGCGATCAGGCGACATATCTCGAGATGATCGCCGGCTACGCGTCTGCGCTTGGCATCGACGTGCCGGAAGCAGAGCGCACCGCCCGCGCACTCGAATGGACGATCACCCGCGGCAGCCGTTCCGGCCGTGTCGCCTGGCAGTTCGTGCAGGATCTGGCAGGTTCGGCGCGGGGCGCCCGGTGAGCGAAGCGCTTTGCACGCAGCCCAGTGCAAGGCGCCGCGACCACAAGCTCGCGGGTCCGCTGCTGTTGGCTGCGACCCTCGCCAACGCGGTCCAGTGCCGCGCGGAAGCCAAGGACTACATCGATCTCGATGCGTTGATCACGACGAGCGGCATCAGCCTCTCAATGGCTTTGTCAGCCGCGAACGCTATCTACAGCCCGCAATTCAATCCGCAAGTCACCTTGAAGGCGCTGTCCTTCTTCGAGGATGGCGACTTACACACACTGCCGGAGGCGGTGAAGGCCCGCCTAAGGGCGGCGGTCCGCGCGGTCGATCTTGACCACCTTCCACCACTTGCGAGTGAGCGATTGGTGCCATGACCCCGATCCCGCTCACCCCCGAGATCGAAACCGTCGCCCGCCGCATCATCTGGTTTGAGGAGCCGGCGAAGGCGCTCGCTAATCCGATCCGCTTCATGGCCTATGCCATGGCGCGCGCGACCCATGAGGATATGAAGGTGATCCGCGGCTACGTCTCAGACACCGACTTCCTCGAGGCAATGGAGAAGGCACCGCCCGGGATCATCGATCCAAGGTCTTGGGCCTACTGGCACCTGAAATTCGATCGCTTTCCACCGCCGCCCCTGCCCGTGCGGACGTTCGGGGAGAGCCGCTAGACGAACGCCACGGGACCGTGGGCGCCAACCGCGCGGTGGATCGAGGCAAGCGTTGAGGCGACCATCTCGGTGCCAGAGACACCGGCCATCGGCTGCAGCTTTTTCAAATGCAGCTCCGCACCATCGCGACCGCGGGCGATCACCTCAATGCTGGCAGTTGCACTGCCCGGCTGCGCAATCAGGCGGCCGATGCAACGATCAATCCCGATGGTCGCGAGCGCGCAGGTCACCATCGTGTTGACGTTGCGCGGGAACAAAGCGGCGATGCCGCGCACCGGGCCCTCATAGACCACGGTGCGCTCGGTGATCGCGGCCGGGTCGATGCCGGACGCCGAGAAGTCGATGTGCGCCGGGTCCTTGACGAAGGTGATCTCAACAGCATCCCACATCGACCGCCACTCAACCAGATTGTCAGTGCCAATCAGCGCGCCATGCGGCAAGAACAGCCGCCGTCCGGAGCGCTCTGCGACCGCGGTCAGGCGTGCGAGCAAGCCATCATCGATCAAGGCTGAGAGCGACAGCGGCATATAGTCCGCCACCGCAAGAATCCGCTCGCCCCAGTCGCGCGTGAAGTCGGGATGTGCGGTCTCAACAATCAGATCAGCGCCGCGCGCCAGCATCTGATCCAGTCGGTCGAGGCGCAGCGCCGGTGGCAATCCCGCGAGCCGCTCGGGGCTGCGGTTGTAAACAAAGGCAACTTCGACGCCGTGGCCCGGTGTCCGGCTCAGTGCCTCGACCAGCGCTGCACCGATGAAGCCATGCCCGAGAATCCCAAGGCGCCTCACTGCATCACCCAGCCCGTCGGGCCCAATCGTCCGGCACACCCGACGTCTGCGACGGGCTGCCGAGGAAGCGCTGCGGGTCGACCGGTGTCGTGCCTTGGCGGACCTCAAAATGCAGCTGCGGCTGGTCGACATTGCCGGTCTGACCAGCACGGCCGATCACCTGGCCACGCCGCACGGTCTCGCCGCGTTGGACGACGGCGCCATCGAGGTGCGCGTAGGCGGTCATGAAGCC
>JAAFHH010000275.1 GCA_013297545.1 Alphaproteobacteria bacterium | reverse complement strand
CACCACCGCCACCGCCGCGACCAGCCCCGCCGCCGCCAGCGCCGCCGCCACCTGCGCCGCGCGATGATTTCCTGCAGCGCATGCAGCAGGCGACCAACACGCCGCCGGCCCCGCCGCAGCCGCCGCGCCCGGCAGCGCCGCCGGTTGCGGCCGCGCGTCCGCCAGCCCCTCCGGCCCCGCCGGCTGGACCGCAGGTGAGCGACAACCCGTGGGCGGCAGTCAGTCCGCAGCAGATCGCGGCGGCCGAAACGGCGGTCAGTGGTTCAGAACGCGACGCGATCGCTGGCCACATCTACCCGTGCTGGAACGTCGATGCGGGCGCTATGGCGGGCCAGCAGCTGCGCGTGCGCATCGCGCTTGATGTCACGCGCGAGGGCCGGGTGACGCGGGCGACGATCCATCCGGACGACGAGGCGCGCATGGCCCGCGATCCCCGCTTCCGCTCGTTTGCCGAAACCGCCCGGCGCGCTGCCTTCAACCCGCGCTGCAACACGGTGCCGATCCCACGGGCACCCTACGAACATTGGCGGGTGATGTTCCTGACCTTCGATCCGCGTGACATGCGCTAGACCACCATCAAATCGCCACGGGATCGCGGCTAAGGTCGCTTGACCGGGGCCCCATTCCCACGCCACACCCTGGTCCGCCCCCCTTGGCCCGCATCTACCGGAGAGACCGATGGCTCTAGTTCCCCACCAGCGTCCTGCAGCGCCATTGGTGTCGCGGCGCGGCGTGATGCTCGGCGCTGCCGGCATGATCGCCACCGGCCCTGCAGCTGCTCAGCTGCAGATCGACATCACGCGGGCCAATCCGCAGCCGATGCCGATCGCGGTGCTAGACCTGGTGCCGCAAGGCACCGACGGGCAGCGCTTTGGCCGCGACATCGCGCAAGTGATCTCGGCGGACTTGGAACGCTCCGGCCTGTTCCGGCCGATTGAGCGGGGTGCCTGGATCCAGCAGCCCGAACAGGTGGGTGTGCAGCCGCGATTCGCTGATTGGCGGGTGATCAACGCGCAAGCCCTGGTCACCGGTGCGGCTGGCGTGCAGCCCGATGGCCGGTTGCGCGTCGAATTCCGGCTGTGGGATGTCGCGGGCGAGCAATCGATCGAAGGCCAGCTGTTGGCGGCCCATCCCTCGTCCTGGCGGCGAATCGCCCACAAGATCGCGGACCTGATCTGGAAACGGATCACCGGCGAGGACGGTCATTTTGATACCGAAATCGTGTTCATCTCCGAATCCGGTCCTGCGACCAACCGTCGCAAGCGTTTGGCGCTGATGGATCAAGACGGGGCGAACCTGAAGTTCCTGACCCAGGACGTGAACCTGCTGGCGCTGACGCCGCGGTTCAGCCCGGTGTCGCGCGACATCACCTACATGAGCTACTTCAACAACCGCCCGCGGGTGTTTTTGTTCAACCTGGATACCGCCCGCCAGGAAGTCTTGGGCGACTTCTCGGGTATGAGTTTCGCGCCGCGATTCTCGCCCGATGGCAACCGGGTGGTGATGTCGCTGGCCGAAAGTGGGGCGACGACGATCTACGAACTCGACCTGCGCTCGCGCCGCCGGGTGCAGTTGACGCAAGGCCGCAACATCGACACGTCGCCGAGCTATGCCCCTGATGGCCAACGGATTGTCTTCAATTCGGATCGTGGTGGCAGCCCGCAGATCTATGTGATGAGTGCGACCGGCAGCGCGCCGCAGCGAATCAGTTTCGGTCAGGGCCGCTATTCCACGCCGGTCTGGTCGCCGCGCGGCGATTTGATCGCGTTCACGGTTCAACGCGGTGATGGCTTCGCCATTGGCGTGATGCGACCGGACGGCACGTCGGAACGCATCCTGGCGCAAAGCTTCCTGGATGAAGGCCCGACCTGGTCGCCCAATGGCCGCGTTGTGATGTTTTTCCGCCAGAGTCCGTCGGACGCGCGCGGTGTGCAGCGCACGCGTTTGATGCAGGTAAACATCAGCGGCGATAATCTGCGCGAGGTGCCAACGCCAGAAGATGCGTCGGACCCCGCGTGGAGCCCCTTGATTCCGTAAGAACCGCTCTCTATGGTCGCGGCCGTTCCGACCGGAGTTGCGGGACTGCAGTGCCGAGCGGAGGTGGACATCTTCCAACCGCGGCTGCACCATGCACCGGCCACGTACAGCACTCTGCTCTGTCCCGTCCTCAAGGGGTTTATCTCATGCGCTTGAAGCTGCTCACCGCCCTCGCTGCTGCCACCATGCTGGCGGCGTGCGCCTCCGACACCGCGTCCACCGGCACGACCGGCACCACTGGCACCACCACCACTCCGCCGGCTGCTACCACGCAGCGCAGCATGCAAGAAACCCTGGCTGCTGAAGCCGGTGACCGCGTGTTCTTCGCGTTCAACCGTTTCAACCTGTCGCCGGATGCGCAGGCGGTGTTGCGTCGCCAGGCTGCCGTGATCGCTCGCTTCCCGCAGGCGCGCATCATGATCGAAGGTCATGCTGACGAGCGCGGCACCCGCGAATACAACCTGGCGCTCGGCGAACGCCGCGCCAGCGCAGTGCGCGACTTCATGGTGCAGCTCGGCGTGCCGGCGGCCCGCATCACCACCACGTCGTTCGGCAAGGAACGTCCGGCGGTGGTCGGTTCGACCGAAGCCGCATGGGCGCAGAACCGCCGCGGCGTGACGGTGCTGCAGTAGTCAGCACTGATCCGGTTCGCCGGATTGAAGGTATGGTCAGCGCCGACCCTGGGGCATCCTGGGGTCGGCGTTGTCGTGTGTAGCCGCCACGGTTTCGCCGCTGATCGGCGCTATCTGCTGGCACACCTGTAAGCTCGCGTGAGGAATGCCATGAAACGACTGCTCCGCGCCGGTGTTGCCGGCTTGCTGCTGATGGTCGCCACCCCGCTGGCAGCCCAGGATACGCGCGCGCTGTCTGATCGCTTGCAGCGGTTGGAAACCGAGATTCGCACCCTGCAGCAGCAGGTGTTCCAGGGCCGGCCTGCCGGTAGTGGGGGCGCTCCGGCCACCTTCGGCGAAGGTGGGGCGATTCTGCAAACCCGCTTGCAGCAGGTCGAAGAAGATCTGCGCCGCTTGACTGGCCAAGTCGAAGAACTGGCGTTCCAGCTGAGCCGGGTCACCACCCGGATGGATCGCCTGAGCTCCGACTTGGAGTTCCGGCTGGACGAGCTGGAAAAGCGTGGTGGTGGCACCGCCGCACCAGCGCGCCCCGGCCAAGCCGCAGCCCCGAACGCACCCGCAGTCCAACCAGGTCCTGGCAGTCAGCCCGGCCCGTTGCGCCCACCGGGGCAGGCAGCAGCAACCCCGCCACCGCCACCGCCAGCGCAGGCGGCAGCGCGTCCGGGGCAGGCGACAGCCGCCGCCCCGCCGCCCACGGGCACACCGCAGGATCAGTATGAAACCGCGTTCGACCTGTTGACCCGTGCGCAATATCCGGCCGCTGAGGCCGCGTTCCGGCAGTTCGTCTCGACCCACCCGCAGCACCAGCTCGCCGGCAACGCGCAGTACTGGCTGGGCGAGACGTTCTATGTGCGCAATAACTTCGAAGAAGCAGCCCGCCAGTTCCTGCAGGGGTTTCAGCGCTATCCGCAGAATTCCAAGGCGCCGGATAACCTGTTGAAGCTCGGATTGTCGCTCGGCGCGCTCAACCGGCGCGAGGATGCGTGTGCGGCCCTCGGCCGGTTCCAGCAAGACTACCCGACCGCGCTGGCCGCACTGCGCCGCCGCGCTAACGAAGAACGCCAACGGCTGAACTGCCGTTGATGCCCATGTCCCCGTCGCACTCCTCCCCCCGCTTGGCGGGCGAGGGGCGAAGACGGTGGCCGTCTGTGCTCGAGTCGCCACCGCCCTAGACAGCTTCGGTGGCTGGGAACGCGAGCCGACCCTGGCGCTTGCGGTCTCTGGCGGGCCGGATTCAATGGCGCTTGCGCTCCTGTGCCAACCCTGGGTGGCTGCCCATGGTGGCCGGCTGGTGGGGCTGATCGTCGACCACGGCTTGCGGCCCGGATCCGATTCGGAAGCGAAGGGAGTCGCAGCCGAGCTCGACCGTCTCAGCATCGAAAGCACCATCCTCCCCTGGGTGGGAGCAAAACCAACGCGCGGCATTCAAGCAGCAGCGCGCACGGCCCGCCACGCGCTGCTGGAAGCCTGGTGCACCCGGCACGGCGTGCTGCACCTCGCCTTTGGTCACCACCAAGACGATCAAGCCGAAACCCTGATCGATCGATTGCTGCGCGGCTCCGGGGTTGCGGGTTTGTCTGCGATCCAGCCGATCGGCTTTCGGTCCTTCGGCCGGGTGGTGCGGCCACTGTTGGATCTGCCGAAGCAGGACTTGATCGCGGTGGCAGCGGAAGCCGGTGTCGCGGTGGTGGACGACCCATCGAACCGCGACCCGCGCTTTCGCCGCACCGGTGTGCGCCAACTGCTCGGGCGCGAAGGCGCGCGGCTGGCAGCGACTGCGATACGGCTGCAGCGTGCGCGCACCACCCTCGCGCGCGAGACCGCAGCCCTCTTGGTGCGGGCAGTGTCCCCAGTACCCGGCGGGTGGGTGGTCGATCGCCACGCACTGGCGGGCAGCGACCCGGAACTCGGCTTGGCGGCCCTGGCCGCCTTGCTGGGTCAGGTTGGCCGGCAATCGGTGCGTCCGCGGGCCGATGCGTTGGAGCGCTTGTTTCACAACCTACAGGCCGGCCCGGTGCGGGCGACCTTGCACGGCTGCCGGCTCGTGGGCGACGCGCGTGTGGTGATCGCGGCAGAACGTCCGCGCCGCAGCCGCGGACTTGAAGGGTCGGGGGCACCGTCCCACCTCCCTTCTTGTGAGAACTGCCTGGTCGGCGCTACTGTGACGACCGATGGTTCGGCTCTGCCGCCGCAGCCGATGATCGCTGATGTTTGGGACTGTCGTCGCGAACATACCGGGATCAACAGCGCGGCCAGGGCGGGCGCGTAGCGAAAGTTGGGGTTACCCGTGAACAATTTCGGCAAGAACATCGCTGTCTGGGCGATCATCGCGCTCTTGTTGGTGGCGCTGTTCCAAGTTTTCCGGGACACCGGCGGACGCGGCGCATCGAGCCAGATGTC
>JAAFHH010000274.1 GCA_013297545.1 Alphaproteobacteria bacterium | reverse complement strand
TGACGATGATCACAACGCGAGATTTCTTCATGGCGCTGTCACCAAGCCCTAGTGCCACCCTATAGCAGATTCTGGACCCCGGTCTTAGCGATTTTTCCAGCGCTGGACCCCTGCCCGGCCGCCGCCTATGGTGCGCTCACTCAACCGGGCTTTAAGGATCGCGCGTGCTTCAGTTCATCGCCACCGAATTCACCGACGCGGCCCGCCTGTTTGCCACGCTCGAGGCCGATCGCGGCCTGCAAGAACACTTGGGGGCGGCCGCGGCCGCCACCATCGCCAGCATGGCGGCCGGTGGCAAAGTGCTGTTCTGCGGCAATGGCGGCTCGGCCGCCGACGCGATGCATTTGGCCGGTGAGTTGGTTGGCCGCTTGATGCTGGAACGCCGCGGCCTGCCGGCGATCGCGCTGTCCGCCGATGTCTCCGTGATCACGGCGATCGGCAATGACTATGGCTATGAACACGTGTTTGAACGCCAAGTGATCGCCCATGGGCGCGCCGGCGACGTGCTGGTTGGTCTGTCGACCTCTGGCAATTCGGCCAATGTGCTGCTGGCGTTCGCCGCCGCGCGCGCGCTTGGCATGGTGACCATCGGCATGACCGGCATCGGTGGCGGCAAGATGGTCGATGCGTGCGATCACCTGCTGCGGCTGCCGGCCACCAGCACCCAGCGCATCCAGGAAGCGATGAAGCTGGTCGGCCACACCTACTGCGCCTTGATCGAACGCGCGCTCGCCGCCTGAGCCGCTGATGCGCCCCGGTCTGCTGCTCGACCGCGACGGCGTGCTCAACCTGGACTTCGGCTATGTCGGCACGATCGACCGGTTCGTCTGGGCGCCGGGAGCGCTGGATCTGTTGGTGCGCGCCCACCGCGCAGCCCTGCCGGTCGCGGTGGTGACCAACCAAGCGGGGATCGCGCGCGGCTATTACAGCTGGCCAGAGTTCGCAGAGCTCAGCCGTTGGATGCTGCGCGCCGTGGCCGCAGCCGGCGGACAGGTGGCCGCGATCTATGGCTGCCCCTACCACCCCGATGGCGCGCCGCCCTGGAACGTCGCGAGTGATCTGCGCAAGCCCGCCCCCGGCATGCTGCTGGCAGCCGCCCGTGACCTCGGCCTGGATCTTGCCCGCTCGACCTTGATCGGCGACCAGCCGACCGACATCGCCGCCGCCCGCAGCGCTGGCCTTGCCCGCGCGATCCGCGTGGCCGACCACCCCGATCCCGCAGCTGACCTTACGATCACAGATCTGCAAGCGATCGACGATACGCTGCTCGCCGCCATCGCCCGCGGAGACCCCCCATGCTGATTGCCCAGCTGTCTGACCTCCATGTCGTCGCCGCGGGCCAGCTGTGGAGCCGGCGGGTCGATACCAACGCCATGGCCGCAGCCGCGATCGCCCGGGTGCAGGGCCTAACACCGGCCCCCGATCTCGTGCTGCTGACGGGGGACTTGGTCGACACCGGCGCGGCGGCGGAATACCAGCAGCTCGCAGCCCTGTTGGCACCGCTGGCGATGCCGATCTACGCCATCATCGGCAATCACGATTCCCGTGATGCCTTGCGCGCGACACCGGGACCGATCCGCCCAATCGCGGCCGAGGGCGATTGGCGCGGCGTGGTGGAGGGCTGGCCACTCCGGCTGGTGCTGGTTGATTCGGTGTGCGATGGCCAGTCCGCCGGAGTGCTCGGGCCGGATCGCTTGGCCTGGATCGACGCCCGCCTGACCGAAGATCGCCGGCCGACCGTCCTCGCCCTCCACCACCCACCGTTCGACACCGGTCTTGGTGGCCCGGATCTGCCGGCGGAAGACCTCACCCGGTTCGGCCGGCTGATGGACCGCCACCCCCATGTCGAGCGCGTGCTGGCGGGCCACATCCACCGCCCAGTCACCGTGCGCCTCGGCCACACCATCGCGATGACCGCACCGTCAACCGCCCACCAAGTGGCACCGCGCCTGCACGCCAAACCCACCTGGTGGCTGGAGCCGCCCGGGTTTTTGTTACACGCGTGGAATGGCGAGCGGCTGATCAGTCACTTGGTCCCGGTCGCCGAACCGGCAGACGGGCCTTATCCATTCGGGGCTTAAACTCACCCAAAACCAGCGTGGTGGTTGAACTGAGGCCAAGGGCGTTGCAGAATCACCGCGCCATATTCAGGAGTGCCAACAATGGACTTGAAACACACGTTTGCCCCGGGTGCCGTGGTGTTTCGGGAAGGTACGATTGGCGATACCGCCTACATCGTGGAGCGCGGCTCGCTCGACGTGACGGTCACGCGGCTCGGGGAGACGATCAAGCTCGCGACCTTAGGTGCTGGAGAAATCGTCGGTGAAATGGCGCTGATCGATGATCTGCCGCGCTCAGCGACTGTCACCGCGATGACCGAAACCTCGGTGATGGTGATCCGGCGCGAGCAGATCCAGAACCGGCTGCGCAATGCCGATGTCATCACCGGTGCCCTGTTGCGCCTGACCCTGAATCGCTTCCGCACGCTGCAGCGCACCATGGGTGGTCACCCGATCACGCCGGAGGAGACGGATCAGGACCTGCTGGGTGCGGCCGCCTTCGGCATCGAGGACCCCTATGAGCGCGCGCGCGAGCGCCTCATGCTCGAACAAGAACTGCGCGAGGCGCTGGCGTCAGAACAGTTCTTTGTCCAATTCCAGCCGATCGTCGCCCTGCCAGACCATTCGCTGCGCGGGTTCGAGGCGCTCGTGCGCTGGCGCCACCCGGAACGCGGCCTGGTTAGCCCCGGCCGGTTTGTGGCTCTCGCCGAAGAAGCTGGCCTGATCAACAGCATCGATGGCTGGACGGTCCGCTCGGCACTCTCCAGCTTGAAGCGCATGCAGGACGCCGCCGTCGCGGCGGGCAAGCCCAAGCCCTGGCTGAGTGTAAACCTCTCGGGCACCCGCTTTGTCGACGACACGCTGGTCGAAACCCTGCGCCGGGTGGTGGCGGAAAGCGGGGTCGAGCCGCGCTACCTCACGGTGGAAATCACCGAAGGCGTGCTGATTGATGCCCCCCAAGTGGCCGAACCAATCCTACGCGCGCTGAAAGACATTGGGCTGACCATCGCGCTTGATGATTTCGGCACCGGCTATTCGTCGCTCAGCTACCTGCAGCGCTTCCCGATCGATGTGATCAAGATCGACCTCTCGTTCGTCGGCCGGATGATGGAGAACGAGACCAGCTTGCAGATCGTGCGCGCGATCATTGGGCTCGCTCAAGCGCTGCAGATCCGTGTTGTGGCGGAAGGCATCGAACGCTCAGAACAGGCATCCGTGCTGCTCGGCCTCGGCTGCCCGATGGGGCAAGGCTACTTGTTCGGTCGACCGCTCGACATCGAAGACGCCATGGCGATGACAACCAAGTAGCTAGCCAGCGGCGACCACAATCATGCCGTCGACGATGTCGACCTGCCAGCCGTGCAGACGCTGGCCGCGGCAGGGGCCGCGGGTGCACAGGCCGGTATCGGGTTCAAACACGGCACCATGGGTCGCACACATCAACTGCGTGCGGTCATAGTTCCAGACCTTGCCCGGTTCCCAATCGAGCGGCGTGCCCATGTGCGGGCACCAATTGCGGAACGCCCGGATCGTGCCGTGCCACTTCACGATGATCAGCGGCTGATCCTCGCCAAAGGCCGTGGTCGTGGCCATGACCGCATGGCCTTCGGCGACCTCGTCTGCTGCGCAGACCGTGAGCGAGCCGACCATCAGCTGAGCCCGCCAAGGGCGAGCACGCGGGCCCAGTGCGCCGGTGCGATCGGCATCACCGACAGGCGCGATTGGCGCACCAGCGCGATCCCGTCGAGATCAGGATCGGTCTTGATGGTCGCCAAGGTGACCGGACGCGGCAGTGCTTGGCGGGCGGCGACATCGACCATGCCGAAGCGGCCATCGGGATCACTCGGGTCGGGGTAGTAAGTCGCCACCACTTCGACGATGCCGACGATCTCCTTGCCCTCGTTCGAATGATAGAAGAAGGCGAGGTCGCCGATCGCCATCGCCTTCAAAGAGGCCGCGGCTTGGTGATTGCGCACGCCATTCCAGTGGGTGCGCTGGTCGGCCACCATCTGATCCCAGGAATACTTGAACGGTTCCGACTTCACGAGCCAATGGTTCATCGCGGCCTCATGCTCCCACACGCCAGCCATCGGCGCGCAACGGGCGGGCGAGCAGGGCGGCAATCGCCGCCTCGACACCCGCGCCATGGTGCACGACTTGATCCACCGCCGCCACAATCGGTGCGTCGATGCGAAGTCGCTCCGCCAGTGCGGCGGCGGCGCGCGCCGTTGCGATCCCCTCCACCGTCGCCCCCGGCGGGCTGGTCGGTGGCCCACCCTGGCCAAGGGCGACACCAAAGCTGAAGTTGCGGCTCTGGGGGCTGGAGCCGGTCAGCACCAAGTCGCCGAGGCCCGCGAGCCCCATCGCGGTGTCGACCTGGCCGCCGGCTGCCACCGTCAAACGCGCCAGTTCGGCCAAGCCGCGGGTGATCAAGGCGGCACCCGCGTTGTCGCCGAGGCCGCGGCCCGCCGCGATGCCACAGGCGATCGCCAACACGTTCTTGACCGCCCCACAGATCCCAACGCCGATCACATCGGCCGAGGCATAGGGGCGGAAACTGGTACTGCCGAAGCAGGCGGCGAGACGTTGCGCCAGGCTCAAGTCCTCAGCCGCGATCACACACGCGGTCGGCAAGGCGCGCACCACTTCGCTGGCAAAGGTCGGACCCGACAGCACGGCGATCGGGTGGTCGGCACGCAGGCGCGCCAAGGTGGTTGCGATCACCTCACCGGTCGCGAGGTCGATGCCCTTGGCGGCAGAGAGCACCGGGATGCCCGGCGGCAGGACGGCTGCAGTCAGCACGCCACCCGCCACTTGGCTGGGTACAGCGAGCACGACGGCGTCGATCTCGCTCAGTATGCCGGTTGTCGCTGTAAGCGACGGCAAGATCACGCCGGGAAACGCCGGGTGTGCACCGCGCGCCAGTGCCGCCACCAGTGCCGGATCCCGCGCCTGCAGACAGACCTCCGTGCCCGCCCGCGTCGCCGCCACAGCGAGTGCCGTCCCCCAGCGCCCGGCGCCGAGGATGCCGAGAC
>JAAFHH010000273.1 GCA_013297545.1 Alphaproteobacteria bacterium | reverse complement strand
CAGACGGGTGCGGTTTGCCGCAGTGACTTCAATGGTGACGCCGGTTCGCATACCCGAGACTCGCACCCAACGGCTCGCCGAGGGAATCCCAATTCGGACTCGGGTGTTAGATTTTTACCACTAGCGGAACTGATTGGCAATGCAGTTAAAGGAACGACGCCTAAGCAAGTGATATTGACCACTCATAGTCCGGCATTGCTCAGCAATCCCGGAATCGATGGTCGTGCCATCATTTGTCTATCGCCTACTAAGGAAGCCACAATTGGACGTAATCTCATCGAAAATGAGCTTTCTTTTCCTGATGCAGGACTGAGTGTTACGGATGTAGTTCTCTCAAGGCTTCGCCCTCAGACTGTAGGCAAGCTCGTTCAAGCGCTATGAAGTCAGTCCTACTCGCAACCGAAG
Source organism: Alphaproteobacteria bacterium (assembly GCA_013297545.1). Lineage (GTDB taxonomy): Bacteria > Pseudomonadota > Alphaproteobacteria > Elsterales > Elsteraceae > RDXE01. Next base: position 4,694 of record JAAFHH010000273.1, on the reverse strand, counting down.
ACAAACTGAGCCACGCCATTGGTGCGCGTCTGCTTCGAGATTATGGATGGGTACCCGAGCAGATTGTTCCAGTAATTTGCGATGGCAATACTAAATTCAGATCTAAGCTATCAGCGTTGATGAAGTCTGCGGCGTTGAATCGCCCAGTCGTGCTGATAACGGATCTTGATGCTAAAGTTTGCGCTCCTGCGCTGGTTAGTGATTGGCTTGAGGGCAAGGTACTCCCTGAATACGTTGGATTTCGTGTTGCGGTAAGGGAGATAGAGAGTTGGATTCTGGCAGATCGTCAAGGCTTTAGCGATTTTCTGGGAATTGCTGAGACGCTTGTGCCTGCGCGACCTGAGGCTCTACCAAATCCGAAGACGTCATTGCTAAAGCTCGCTGAAAAGAGCCGGGCGGCAGTCGCCAAAGACATCATTATTCCTGCCGGCGCTCGTCAAAGCAAAGGGATCGGTTACAACCGTGTTCTCGCGAGCTTCATTGAGACCACCTGGGACCCAAAGGCTGCATCCGCTGTCGCACCAAGCCTTGAGCGCGCCCGCCGGCGGTTGGGATCGCTCACACCGCCCTAACCCGCAAACCCCGCCACCAACGTGGCCGTGTTCGCGCGGATCATCTCCAGATACGTGGGCGCATTGCCGCCCACGTCCGACAGCGCATCGGAATAGAGCCGGCCGCCGAGCTTGGCGCCGGCTTCCCGGGCGATGCGTTCCAGCACGCGGGCGTCCGCGATGTTTTCTAAGAAAATCGCAGTCACGCGCTGGTCGCGGATCTGGCGGATCAGGGCCGCCACTTGCTGGGCCGTGGGTTCGGCCCCCGGTGTCGCGCGCGGGGAGCGGAATTCGACCCCGAAGCGTTCCCCGTAGTAGCCGAAGCTGTTGTGAGAGACGATCGCGCGCCGGCGTGCCGGCGGGATCGGGCGCAGCTGTTCGCCCACCCAGCCTTCGAGGGCCTGCAGTTCGCGGGTGTAGCGCTCAGCCGCGGCTTGGAAGGTAGCGGCACTCGCCGGTTCCACCGCGGCCAGCGTATTGGCGAGCGAGCGCACCATCTGCTGGACCCGGCGCGGATCTTGCCAGATGTGCGGGTCGTTGGCGCCGTGGCTGTGGCCATGGTTGTGCCCAGGGTCATCGGCCGATTTGCGCAAGGTGATGCCGGTCGCGAGGGTGACGCTGCTGCCGCGGTGGCCAGAAGCGGCGACCAGGCGGGCGAGCCACGGCTCCAGTCCCGCCCCGTTCGAGACCAGCAGCCGGGCTTGGCCGACGGCGCGCACATGGGTCGGCAACACTTCAAAGCCGTGGCTGTCCTGGTTGCGGCCCACCAGCGATGTCACCGCCACCCGGTCGCCGCCGACCACGCTGACCAGATCGGCGTGAATCGAAGTGGTGGTGACCACGGTGATCGGGTCGTTGGCGCGGGCCGGGGCGATCAGCGCCAGGCCGGGCAGGGTCGCAAGCAGGTGGCGGCGGTTGAGCACGGGGCGTCTTTCGAAATGTTATACTGTAACAGATAGACCGACCGGTGTGCGGCCGCAAGGGCTGTCAGACTTGGGGCGAACCAGAGCCCAAGAACCGCTTGCGGATCTGGCGTTCGATCAGGTCGCGCACGGCGCGGTAGGCATCGAGGCGTTCTTCGCGCAGGCCTTCGGTGCCGGTCGGATCGGGGGTTGGCCAATAGACCACGTCGACGGCAGCCGCCCGCGTGGCATTGAGCGCCCGGTGGTGGGCTTCCGGCGACAGGGTGATCACCAGATCAAATTCTTCGATGTTGATGTCATCGAGCGCGGTCGGCTGATGGCGGGCGAGGTCGATACCGAGTTCTTGCATCACCGCGACCATGAAGCCATCGGCGGCACCAGGCCGCGCGCCGGCCGAGCGGATGTGAATGCGTTTGCCGAACGTCGCCTCCAACAAGCCGGCCGCCATCGGCGAGCGCACGGCGTTCTGGCTGCACACGAACAGCACCGAGCCTGGCAGGCGGGTCACGCCTCAGCCCCGGATGTGCAGCACGCATAGAAGCGTGAACAGCCGGCGCGCGGTGGAGAAATCGAGGGTGATCCGCTCAGCCAAGCGGTCTTGCAGCAGGGTCGAGCCTTCGTTGTGCAGGCCGCGCCGGCCCATATCGATCGCTTCGATCTGCATCGGCGACAGGCGTTTGATCGCGTCGAAATAGCTCTCACAGATCAAGAAATAGTCGCGCACGATGCCGCGGAACGGCGACAGCGGCAGCAAGATCCGCTCGATCGGTGTTTCATCTTCCGCGGCGATGGCCAGGCTCAGGCGATTGTCTTCGATGCCGAGTTGGATCGCGTAGGGCCCGCCCTCATGGCCGATCAGGGTGAAGGTGTTTTCCTCCAGCAGATCGAAGATCGCGACCTTGCGCTCGTGCTCGATATCCGCGTTGCGGCGCACGACCGTGCGTTCGTCGAGGGTCAGCTTGACGATCCGCTGCCGGGACATGGGGCTACTCCAAGCGGATCGCGACCGAGCGGCGGTGGCCATCCAAGCCCTCCGCCGTCGCCAAGGCTACGGCAGCCGGGCCGATCAGGGCTAGGCTTGTCCGCGTGCACTGCACTTCTGTCGTGCGCTTCAAGAAGTCGTAGGTGGAAAGGCCCGAGGCGTGGCGCGCCGTGCGCATGGTCGGCAGCACGTGGTTCGGGCCGGCCACATAGTCACCGATGGCTTCGGGCGTGTAGCGGCCGAGGAACACGGCACCCGCATTGCGGATGCGGGCAGCCAGCTGTTCTGGGTGGTCAACCGCGAGTTCCAGGTGCTCCGGCGCAATCGCATCGATCAGCGGCATGCAGCCGTCGAGGCTGGGTACCACGATCACCGCGCCGTGATCGGCCCAGGCGGCTGACGCGATCGCCGTGCGTGGCAGCTCCGCGAGTAGGTGCGCGACGGCGGCGACCACGGCCTCGGCGAAGTCCGCATCGTCGGTGATCAAGATCGCTTGGGAGGAGGCATCGTGTTCGGCTTGCGACATCAAGTCGGCCGCGATCCAGTCCGGGTTGTTGGCACCATCCGCCACCACCAGGATTTCCGACGGGCCCGCAATCGAATCGATGCCCACCCGCCCGAACACCTGGCGCTTGGCGGCGGCGACATAGGCGTTGCCGGGGCCAACGATCTTGTCGACCGGCGGGATGGTCGCCGTGCCAAAGGCGAGGGCGCCGACCGCCTGCGCACCGCCGATCCGGTAGATCTCGGTCACTCCGGCGCGGCGCGCGGCGGCCAGCACCAGCGGATTGATTGCGCCGTGCTGCGGCGGTGTTACCATCACGATGCGAGGCACCTCGGCAACACGCGCCGGCAGGGCGTTCATCAGCACGGAGGACGGGTAGGACGCGGTCCCGCCGGGCACATACAAGCCCGCCGCGGCGACGGGTCGCCACACGAGCCCGAGCGTGGTGCCCGTCGCATCTGTGTGGCGGACGTCGCTTGGCAGCTGCAGGCGGTGGAACGCCTCGATCCGCATCGCAGCCACTTCGAGGGCGGCCAGCAGACCAGCGTCGCAGGCGGCCACAGCGGCATCGACCTCCGCATCCGAGACGCGGAACTGATCGGGCGTGAGGCGCACGCCATCGAAGCGCTCAGTGTAGGCCACAACCGCTGCATCCCCGTCGCGCTGCACGGCGGCCAGCACCTCGGCCACGACTGTATCGACGGCTTCCGGCGTCTCCCGCTGGCCTTCAATCAGGTCCGCGAACGCAGCTGCGAAGCCGGGGGCTGAGGCATCCAGTCTACGGACCACGGCTTGCCCTCTCAAAACGGTCGATCCAGCCGCGGATTTCATCGGGCCGGGTTTTCATCGCCGTGCGGTTGACCGCGAGGCGCGAGGAAACATCAGCAATCCGTTCGACTTCCACCAAGCCATTGGCGCGCAAGGTGGCACCGGTGGAGACGAGGTCGACGATGCGCTGGCACAAACCCAGCTGCGGCGCCAATTCCAGCGCGCCATTGAGCTTGATGCACTCGGCCTGGACACCGCGGGCGGCGAAGTGGCGGCGGGTCACTTCCGGGTACTTGGTGGCGACCCGCACGTGGCTCCAGCGGCTGGGCTCATCGGTCGCCGCCGCCGCCTTTGGTTCGGCAACCGCGAGGTGGCATTTGCCAACCCGCAGATCGAGTGGCGCATAGATTTCCGGATATTCGAATTCCATCAACACGTCCGAGCCCGCGATACCGAGGTGGGCCGCCCCAAACGCCACAAAGGTCGGCACATCGAAGGACCGGACCCGAATGATCGAGACCTCGGGCAGGTTGGTCTCGAAAGTCAGCTTACGGCTGTCCTCATCCTGGAAGTCAGGTTCCGGGATCAGGCCGCACTGGGCGAACAGCGGCATCACCTCTTTCAAGATGCGGCCCTTCGGCAGGGCGATCACCAAGCGCTGCGGGTCGGTCACGGGGGCGAGGTCGAGGGCGGTCATTGCAAGCGATGGTCCGGGCGTTGGGCGACCGGCCAGGGGGCGCCAAAATCGAGCAGCGAGAGGTCGAGCTGGTCGACGGTGATGCGCAGCGCGCGGTGGTCGGAACACACCAAGGTGACATGGCCGCCGTCCGACAGTGGCTGCCAATCCAAGGTCAGCACGTTCAACAGCACGCCGCGGTCGCGCCGGTCGAAGCCTTTCGATTGAACGATCCGCACCTGATTGATGGTCAGGCCCGCGTTGATCCGGCTCGCTTCGGCGTGTTCCC
>JAAFHH010000272.1 GCA_013297545.1 Alphaproteobacteria bacterium | reverse complement strand
CGCGCTGCCCTACCACGCCGGGCTCGATAACCCGACGCGTGCGCGCCACCAAGACCGGTTCTTGAAGGATGAGGCGGTGATCGTGGTCGCCACCATCGCCTTCGGCATGGGCATCAACAAGCCGGACGTGCGCTTCGTCATCCACCTGGATCTGCCGAAAAGCCTGGAGGCGTTCTACCAGGAAACCGGCCGGGCCGGCCGCGACGGGCTGCCGGCCGAGACCTTGCTGCTTTACGGCCTGCAGGATCTGGTGATCCAGCGCGCAATGATCGATCAATCCGAAGCGCCGGAACGCCAAAAGCAGATCGAGCGGCGCAAACTCGAAGCGCTGCTCGGCTTCGTCGAGACCACGCGCTGCCGGCGGCAATCCCTGCTCGGCTATTTCGGGGACCAGTGCGAGCCCTGTGGCAATTGTGACACCTGCCTTGATCCTGTTGAGGGGTTTGACGGCACGGAGCATGCCCAGAAGCTGCTCTCCTGCATCTATCGCACCGGCGAGCGGTTTGGCGGCGGCCATGTGCTCGACGTGTTGACCGGCAAAGTGACGGACCGGGTGCGCACCCTTGGCCACGACCAGCTGTCCACCTTCGGGATTGGCAAGGACCAGCCGCTCGAGCTCTGGCGCTCGATCCTGCGCCAACTGGTCAGCCAGGACTTGATTCGGGTGGAAGCGGAGTACGGCACCCTCGCGCTGGGCGAGGATTGCCGCGGTGTGTTGCGCGGCGAGCGGCGCGTGGTGCTGCGCCGGGATCAGGCAGTCAAGAAGCCGGCACGCGCGGCACGCGGTGCAGCGGCGAAACCGGCGGGTGGCGATCCGCTGTTCGATGCGCTGCGCGCTTGGCGGATGGAGCGCGCGCGGGTGCAAGGCGTGCCGCCCTACGTCATCTTCCACGACACCAGCTTGATGGCGATCGCAACCGAACGGCCGCGCACTGAGGCAGCACTCGGCCGGTTGCCGGGCATCGGGGCGGCCAAGCTGCAGCGCTATGGCCCGGAGATCCTGGCCCTGGTGCGCGACACTACCACCTGATCCAGATCCCGGCGAGGCCGACCACCGCAAACCCTGCGATCGTCAGCGCGGAGGCGAGGTTGATCCAGCCCATCGCCCGCGGCGAGACGAACCGGCGCGCGGAGCCAACCACGCTGGCGAGCCCCAACCACCAAAGGGCCGAGCCGCAGAACACCCCGACCGCCACGAACAGCGCGGCCGTGCCCTGATCCGCCAGGCTGAGGCTGGCGAAGATGCCCGCGAACAACAGAATCGTCGCAGGATTGATCAGGGTCAGCACAAAGGTGGAGCCAAACGCCCGGCCGAGATCCGCGACTGAAGGGCCGACTTCGGCGGGGGTGTTCAGCGGTGACCGCCAGATGCCCCAGGCGATCCAGCCGAGCACCAGCGCACCCACCACGCGCAGCGGCGTGTCGATCGCGGCGAGCCAGGGGGCGAGGGCTGCGAACCCAAGCACGGCAACGATACCGTAGACGCCATCGGCGACCGCCGCCCCCATGCCGGTCGCAAACCCGAGCGGCACGCCACCGGCGAGGCTGCGCCGAATCACCAGAGTGCCGATCACCCCGACCGGTGCTGCGATCGCGAGCCCGATCAGCAGCCCCTGCAGCCACAACGCCATCATGGCCGCAGCACCGGTGCACCGATCGTCTGAGTCGGCAGCACCGGCGTCTCCTTGGCGGACGACAGCGCGATCATGGTGAGCGTACGGCTGACCCCGGGGTGGGCTTTGATCTCATCGGCGAGCAGGCGCTCCAAATCCCGGCTGCCGCCAGCACGGATCTTGAGGAGATAGTTCCACTCGCCGGTAATGTGATGACATTCAATGACTTGCGGGCTGAGTTTCACGCGACGCAGCAAGTCGCGCTCCGCCGCTGGATCGGCGACCGACACGAGCGTGAACGCCAGCATCGGCAAGCCGACCGCATCCGCATCGACCAGCACGGTCGGCCGCATCACGCCGGCCCGCTCCAACCGGCGGATGCGTTCGTGCACGGTGGAAGCCGCGACGCCGACCGCGGCGGCGATCTCGGCCTGCGGGCGGCGACCATCGGCCTGAAGCAGGTCCAGGATCCGCCGGTCGATCGCGTCAAGTTCTGTAAAGTCTGTCATCAGCCGAATAAACATCGGCTCATGAGCGCTCGCAACAGATTTCTTCCGGATGACAGTGGAGTTCCGTCTGCCGGCAGCAGCTCGATACCCGAGCCCAGTGGCCTCGCTCCGGCGGATGTGATAGCAGCGGGGGTATGAAAACCACATCGCTCGCCCTGCTCACCGCAGCCGCTGTGCTGACGGCCTGCGCCAGTGCCCCAACCAGTTGGCAACGCCCGGGCACCTCACCGGACTCAACCAGTGCCGCCCTCGCCGCCTGCCGGGGTGCAGCCGATCGCTCCGCCCGCGAGCGCTTCGATACCGAGCAGCGCGTGCTGCAGGATCGGGCTTCTGGTCCGAGCGGTTTGCTGGGATCGCCTGGCCTCGGCAGCCAAATGCCGCGGCAGCGCTTGGCCGATGACCGGCGCCAACACGTCGCCGCCACCATCGAAGCCTGCATGACCGCGCGCGGCTTCGTTTCCACCACACCGGGGTCGTAAGTGCGCAAGCTGTTCGGCGGCACCGTGCTGGTGCTCGGCCTGATCGCCTACTGCCTGATCATGATGGTGGTCGGTGCCACCTTGGTGCCGGACAACGTGCTGATCCAGCTGTTGTTCTACGCCTCAGCCGGTCTGGTCTGGATCTGGCCGGCCGCGAAATTGGTGCGTTGGAGTCAACAGCCGCCGGCGTGAGCGGGACTGCTGGCGTGGCGGGGCTCAATGCGCCCGTTGGCGTGGCTTTGGTTCAGTGCGCGCGTTGGCGTGGCTTTGGTTCAGTGCGCGCGTTGGCGCCCGGCCATATCGCGCAGGTTTTTGGTGAAGGTGGTGAGCAGCTTGCGCAGCAGTGGCGTGGCGCGGTTCATGTGTTCTTGGAACATCGACGACGTGATCAGCACGCACACGGTTGGTTCCACGGCGGACGCCGTGGCCATGCGCGGTTGATTGTCGATCAGCGCCATTTCACCCAGGATATCGCCGACTTCCTTGTAGCCAAGGACGACCTTCTCGCCCGAGACCATGCGCGAAACTTCGACGCGGCCCCGTTCGATCAGGTAGGCATCCCGCGGGGGTTGCCCTTCGCGAAATATCTCCTGCCCCGCGCCAAAAGGCACGCGCTTGGTGACCCAGTCATTGCCGCTTTTGCCAGCCATTCCCGCCTCGGGTGCTATTCGAGATCAGGACGATTGGGAATGAAGTCGAGGTTGAGTGTCTCACCCCCGCCCTTCTTTTCGATCGTCCACCCACTTTCCTGGTACCGCTGCATGATCGAATGCAAAATCCGGTCCGTCACCTGCTTGGATGGCAGGGTGACACTGACCGTCATACCCGGGAAGTAGTTCTTCTCCAGGTACTCATCGATCTTGCTTTCGACGACTCGCAGAATTTCGTACTCGGCTTTGTCGAGACGGAAGGCTTGGAACGGTGTGATCGGCATGGCTTCGTCCCGTCAGCGGATGCGCGGAGCCTAGCGGGTTTAATTCGGCGTTTCCAGTGTGCGATGCAGGGGGGACGGCACAAAATCAGCCAATTTCAAGCGGCTGCCCCGAGATCGGCCTCGGGTCAAGCGCCAATCAATCGAATTGTGACATCACAACATACCACATCAACACCGCGACGGGCACGCCCAGGATGAAGGCAAGACCAGCAAACAGCATCGCCACCATGGCGGTTTCTCCTCACAAAACGTGAGGAATTGATACCAGATGGCCCGCCCAGGCAGGGTTGCCGATCCCGCATGTTCGCCATGCCGGATCGGCGCTGCTCTAGCCAAACATCCCACTGTCATCCGCCGGCGCCAGGCGGCCTTCCCGCGCCCCGAAGTCGAGGTAGTGGGTCAGCGGGTTGATGCCGATCGCCCGCACATCGGCCCGTTCGGCCAGGTAGGCCGAGGTATCGAACCAAGCCGATGGATCGCGCTGTTCGCGCCAGCCGAACTGCGAATAGTGATCCGCCGCAGTCGTGGAGCCCGCCCGGACCGCCGCCGCGACATCAGTGTTGCGTTCGAGATACCAGACCGTGTCGAACAGAGCGGAGGCATCGCGGCCTTCCTTGCGACCAAAGCGCAGGAAATGGTCGGCGGCGGAGGTGAAGTTACCGCTGATGATTTCCCGGTCCACATCCGGGTTCTGGGCGCGGTAAAACGCCTCGTCGACGGTGAACAAGTCCCCGCGCCCTTCGCGCTGCCCGTGCCGGGCGTAGTGATCGAGCCCGGAGGTGAACACACCCGCCCGCACCGCCGCTGCGACATCGGTAAATCGGTTCAAATACGTCGCTTCTTCGATGCGCTGCAGCTGACCCGTGGGCACCGTGTTCAGCATGACGCCATCGGTGAAGCGCAACAGCTCGACGCCGGTTAAGCGGTCCGTCCCTTCGGTGCTGCCGGTGCGCGCAAAGCCGGCCCGCGCGCCCACCACCATCTGCGCGTCCGCGCGGGCAATGCCGAGGCGCACAACATCCGAGCCTGATCCACCATCCAGGGAATCGTTGCCAGCCCCACCGAACATCCGGTCGTAGCCGCCCTGACCGAAGATCAGATCGTTGCCAGCCGCACTGCCGACTACATCGCGACCGTCGCCCGCGCGCAGCGTATCGTTGCCAGCACCCAGGATGATCACCTGGTTGGCGCTGTCCGCCACGACATGCTGCGGGCCCGTGCCGCCGGTGATAACTGCGGGGCCGACGATCGCGCCGAATTCGATCAAGTCCCACTTGATCGCCAGGGTGCCGGTGACACCGCGGGTATCGACCACGAAGGCTTGCTGACGTGCACCCGCCTCATCAATCGAGCTGATCGTCATCGAAGTCGTGCTGGCCGTGCCCGTCGGCAGGAAGGTGCGTACCAGCAGGTTCGGGATCGCCCCGATATCCTGCAGGAAAGTGCTACCAGCGCCCGTCATATCGATCTGATCGGCGGCTTGGTTCACGTCGCCCGTGCGCGCCTTGATCGCCGGGATCAAGCCGTTTTGGGTGGAGGTGACATCGCCAACGACCGTCACGCCGATGCCAGTTG
>JAAFHH010000271.1 GCA_013297545.1 Alphaproteobacteria bacterium | reverse complement strand
GTTTTCGACATGGCAGCGATTCTCGACGGCAAGGCCGCCGCCGCCACCTTACGCGAGAGCGTGGCGGCCGCGGTGGCAACGCTCGCCCCGATCGTGCCGGGCCTGCACGTCGTGCTGGTGGGCGAGGATGCGGCGAGCCGGGTCTATGTCGGTTCCAAAGAAAAGCAGGCGGTTGCGGTTGGCCTCACCTCCGTCGTGCACCGGCTGCCAGCAACCACCAGCCAGGCCGAACTGTTGGCGCTGGTCGACCAGTTGAACCGCGATCCGGCTGTCGATGGCATTCTGGTGCAGCTGCCGCTGCCGGCTGCGATCGACAGCGCAGTGGTGATTGAGGCGATTGATCCGGCGAAGGATGTCGACGGGTTTCACCCGGTCAACGTTGGCCGCCTCGCCGCCGGCCAAGCCGCACTGGTGCCGTGCACGCCGCAGGGCTCGATGCGCTTGATCCGGCGGGCAGCGCTCACGCTTGCGGGGCTGGAGGCGGTGGTGATCGGCCGCTCGCTGATCGTTGGCAAGCCGGTTGCTCAACTGCTGCTGCAGGCCGATTGCACGGTCACGATTGCGCATTCCAAAAGCCGGGATCTGCCGGCGATCAGCCGGCGGGCGGACATTTTGGTCGCGGCCGTCGGCCGGCCGGAGATGGTCAAGGGGGATTGGGTGAAGCCCGGTGCCATCGTGATCGATGTCGGCATCAACCGCACCGCCGCCGGCACGCTGGTGGGCGATGTTGCGTTTGCGGAGTGCGATCACGCGGGCTGGATCACGCCGGTGCCCGGCGGCGTTGGCCCGATGACCATCGCCTGCCTGCTCGCCAACACCGTGATCGCGGCCGCCACTCGGCGCGGGCTGCCGGTGCCAGCAGCACTAGCTGGTTGAACGGATCCGCCGCGCGGTCGAGGCCAGCCGCTCCAGCTCCGGGCGCAAGGTGTCGTAGTGGTGGATCGCGGTTGCGATCAGCATCACGCCAGCCAGCGTGCCATTGTCGACCCCGCCGATGAAGGTGCCGCGATAGTCGAGGTCTTGGCGGGACGAGAAGGTGAAGTCGAACCGGAAGCCCGGCTGGCCAGCAAACGTCGTCGGCTGCAGGTTGGTGGTTGCGATCGGCACCTTCTGGAACGCGATCGAGAGCGTGTCGGCGATCAGTTCCATGATCTCCGGCTCGGCCATGGTGGAGCGGAACAGCGGATAGGTTGGGTTCGCCCGGTCAGCGCCCGAGGGTTCGGCGAGCAGCGCCATGCGGTGGCCAAGTTCGGGCAGCACCAGCATCTGGTTCAAGTTTGGCCCGTCGACCGTCCACATCTGCAACCGGTCGCGCGGCGCTGGAAACACGATGCGGGCGAACGCGATCGACGGGTTCACCTGCAGGCGGTTTTCCACCACCTGGGGCTTTGGTTCGATCAACCCCCACTTCGCGCACGCGGTGAGTAGCACCAACAGGGCGAGGCTGAGAACAGGCATGCGGCGCATCACAGATAGCTCCGGATCAAATCGCGGTCACCCGCATCGGGTTTGAGGTCGAGGTAGCGGCGGAAGGCGGCGCTGGCATCGGCTTGGCGATCGCGCTTGCGTTCGATCAAGCCAAGGCCGCGCCAGGCTTCGGGCGGTGTGCCTGGTTGCGCGGTTGCCTGACGGTAGAACTCTGCCGCCCGGGTCTGGTCGCCCGGGAAGTCGCGCAGGCGGTTCACTTCGGCGCGCGCAAACAGCATCAAACCGGGGTTGGCGCCGTCGGCGTGCAAGCGTTCAAACAGCCACTCGCTGCGGCGGAACCGCCGCAAGCGCAGCTCATCTTCGACCAGGGTCAGCTGCAGCCCGCCGAGGGCTTGGCGGTAGCGATCGGTGTGGAACTCCCCGGTGCGCCCGCCGGCCAGCGCAGTCAGGGTTTGCGCCCGCTCCGCACTGCTGGGGTGGGTGGCAAAGAAGATGTCTTCCCCGCGCGCACGATCGCGCTCTTCAGCGGCGCGCTCGGCGATCATGCGTTCCCACACCTGGGCTGCAGCCAGGGGGGCGTAGCCATTGCGGGCAATCAGGTCGAGGCCGATGGCATCGGCTTCGCGTTCCTGGTCGCGGCTGAAGGAAAACGCGGCTGCGATGATGGCGAGCTGCGCCAAGACCGCTGCCCCTGGGCCGGCCGCCACCGCCAAACCCATACCGACAAAGGTTGCAATGTCGGTGGCCGAACGGATCGAGCGGAAGTTCGCCACGGTGTGTTGTTCGATGTAGTGCCCGATCTCGTGCCCAAGCACGGCGGCCAATTGCGCCTCGTTCGCGCAGCGCAGCATCAAGCCGGTCCACACCTGCATCATGCCGTTGGGATACATGCCGGCGTTGAATTCGGGCGTGCGCACGATGTAGACGCGGATGTCCTTGGCGTAAGGGCCGGCCAATTGTTCGACCAGACCCGAGATGTAGCTGGTGACCTCGGGCGTGCGAATGATGTGGCGCGATTGGCGCACCCGGCGCTCTTCCCGGTCCGCACTTTCCCACAGGCTGGCGACATCGCCGCCGGCGACCGGACGCGCCCCGGGGGCGAGGCGACCAAGCGCTTCCCCCGTGGTCTGGCAGCCGGCCAGCGTCGCTGCGCACAGGGCACAGCCGCCACCCAGAAAGCCACGCCGGGAGAACAGGCTGGTCATTGGGGCAAGCCGCTTAGCAGGATGCGGGTGGTCTCCAGCGCCCCTTCGGCCTGGCGCATGTCGCCCACACCGCGGACCAAGCGGTTGAACCACACGATGTCGCCGGTGCGCAGGTCCACCAAGGCGGCAAAGCCGGCCTGGACACCACCTTGGATCTGGGCGCGGAACAGCAACGCGCCGATGATCTGCACCGCGACCCGGCCGGGGCTGCTGAAGCTATCGCGCACGACGATCATCAGCGCGTAGTCCGCGTCTTCTCCCGTGCGCAGTGCCGCCGCGGCGGGACCAATCGTCCAGTTGAACCGGCCGGCCTTGGTCGGCAGTTCTTCGCCCGGTGTGTATTGGTGGGTGACGATCGACAGGCCCGTGGCACGAAACAGGCGCGCGACTTGGGCTTGGTTGTCGCTCAGCTGGTCGTCCTTGTGATCAATCAGCCGCAGATTGCGTTCGCGCTGTACGACGCCGAGCGCAGTGATCAGGTTGCGTTGCGAGGCTTCGGTCCAATCCGCCTTCGGCTCGGTCAGCCCGCCAGCGTTGATTTCAAACACCTCGACGTCCGGGCGCACCAGCACGATGCGCGCCGTGCCGGTTGGGCGTTCCAGGTTGGGGATCAGCGCCTGACTGGTTGGCACGCAGGCACTGAGCGCCACCATTGCCAGCAGAGCGAGCATCACGCGCATTACGATCCCCCTGAAAACCACCGTTGCGCGCGATGATAATCACAGGGCCGTGCGGGCGTGCAACCCGCGTGTCGTTACATCGGCACGGCGGTGAGACGCGATTCCTCGAAGTCGAGTTCGCGCTGCAACAGGTGCAGCACTTCATCGCCAATCACCCGGTCGCGGCGCAGCTTGATCAAGCGGCGGCGCTCAGCGGCGAGTGCGACCAAGCGCAGCCGGCGCATGGGATCATCGGCGGGGTCCTGGGTTGGCAACTGGGCTTGTTCTTCGGACAGCCGCATCTGGTATTCGACGCTGAGCGCTGCGATCACTTGGCCGGGATATGCTTTGCGCTGGGCTTCGGCCTCAATCGCTTGCCAGCCAGCGAACGCGGTCTTCACGCGGGCCGTGTGTTCTTCTTCGCGCACGTCGGTATCGCCGCCAAGCCCCAAGCGCCGGGTCAACCACGGCAGGGTGAGGCCCTGGCTCAGCAAGGTCACCAGAATGACGATGAAGGTGAGCACGATCGCCTCTGAGCGCCCGGTGAGGCCGATCGGCAGCGCCAACGCGGCGGCGAGCGAGACGATGCCGCGCATCGAACAAAACGACAGCACGAACAACCAGCGCCAGGGCGGCACGGCCTCGCCCCCCGGCAGCAGGCGTGCTGCCCCCGCCATGGCGTAGATCGCGATGAAGCGGACCGCCATGGCCACCAAGGTCAGGGCAAGCCCTTCTTCCAGCAGGCCGAAGAACGCCATCCAGCCTTGGCCCATGCCGTCGCCGATCTCGAGGCCGATCAGCACGAACACCAGCGCGTTCAGCATGAACACCACCACGCCCCAGGTGCCGAGTGCCAGAATGCGCGAATAGGGCTCAAACTTCTCTGGCGAGTACCAGGACCTGAGCAACCCGGTCGCGACCACGCTGAGCACACCGGAGGTGTGGAACACCTCCGCGGCGACATAACTCGCGAATGGTAGCGCGATCGAGAGGGTGACCTCGATCATCGGGTCTTTCAGCCGGTCGTGCAGCCAGAGCGACGCCCAGCCGATGACGAGGCCAATCGCGATGCCGCCCGCCCCCATGATCAGGAAATCGCGGCCGGCATCGACGAAGGAAAACCCGCCGGCGAGGGCGGCTGCGACCAAGAGCTTGTAGATCACCAGGCCGCTTGCATCATTGACCAGGCTTTCGCCCTCCAGGATCGCGACGATGCGCCGCGGCAGGCGCAGGCGGCTCAGCACGGCCGTTGCCGCCACCGCATCGGGCGGCGAGACGATCGCACCGACCAGGAAGCACACGAACCACGGCAGATCCGGCAGCAACAGCTTGGCCGCCACCCCAACCGCGAGCGTGGTCGCGACCACCAATCCCACCGCCAGCAGCGAGATCGCACCCAAATTGGCGCGCAATTCCCTGAGCGAGGTCATCAATGCCGCCTGATAGAGGATCGGCGGCAGGAAGATCACCAGCACCAGGGCCGGATCGATCTGTGGCCGTGGCAGGCCGGGCAGGGCGGAAATGACCAGGCCGCCCACCACCAGCACCATCGGGTAGGGCACCTTTAGCAGGCGGGCGATCCAGCCGAACACCACGGCCGCGATCATCAACACGACCAACGTAGAGACCAGTTCCATCACGACCCCGCGGTTTCGGCGCTTGCACCAGCCCCGGCGCCAAGGCTAGGGACTTGTCCCCCCTCGTCAAGAAGGCGTTGCCGCCATGATCCTCACCCAAGCCCGTGCCCATTCCGCCTGGACGCTGCCGATCCGCATTCTGATCGCGACCGCCGTGCTGGTCGTCGCCTCCAAGATCACCGTGCC
>JAAFHH010000270.1 GCA_013297545.1 Alphaproteobacteria bacterium | reverse complement strand
CCGGCGATTCCTAAGCACCAGCGCGCACCAGCCCTTGTCCTGATGCCGGTGCACCAGCGCCAGGCCCTGCTGGCGGTGCGCCCACAGCACTTGGGCTTCCTGCTCCACCAGCAACCCCGACAGCACCACCCATCCGCCCTTCGCCACCACGCGGGACAAGGGGCGGGCGAGCTTCATCAGCGGGCGGGCCAGGATGTTGGAGGCGATCACATCATAGGGCCGGCCGCGCTGGATCTTGGTGTGCCGGTAGCCACCCGCCGCCACCACGGTCACCCGCGATGCTTCCCGATTGAGCTTCGCGTTGGCCGTCGCGACGCGCACGCTTTCGGGGTCGAGGTCGCTCGCGATCACCCGGCGGCGCCACAGGCGCGCCATGGCGAGGGCCAGCACGCCGGAGCCGCAGCCGACGTCCAACAGTTTCCTCGCCCGGTGGCGCTTGGCGATGCGCTGCAAGGCCAGCAGGCAGCCACGGGTGGTGGCGTGCTCGCCTGAGCCAAACGCGGTTGCCGCATCGATGGTGAGCGCGATGGCACTCGCGGCCGGGGGCGCGTCGATGTGGCTGCCGCGCAGCTCCACCCGGCCGATGCGTTGGGCGGGGAAATCGCGCCGGTTTTCGGCCAGCCAATCAAGCGCTGGCAGCGGCAGGATTGAGGGCACTGGCGGCTTCACCCCGGCCGCGGTCGCCGCGCCTGCCAAGGCGGCTTTTAGCTCCTCCGGGTCCGGTGCGCCATCGAGGTAGGCCTCGAGCCGCCAGGCCCCGCCGGGCACGATTTCGAACGCCGCGATTGCGACCGCGTAGTCGTCGAGTGCGGGGCCCCACAGGTCCACCTCCGCCCGGCTGCACACCAGTTCCAGCTTCCACCCAGTCATCGTCGTCCTATGAGGCTGTTACGAACCCGGCCATGACTTTCTTGCGGCCGCTGGTTTCGAAATCGATGTCGAGCTTGTCGCCCTCGACGGCGCTAACGCGACCGTAGCCGAATTTCTGATGGAACACCCGCGCGCCCACCGCATGGTCCGCGACCGGTCGGTGTGGCACGTCGATCACGGTGGCACGCGCGTCCAACATGGGTGCGCGGCCGCGCGGAGCACCCCAGCTGGGTGTGGTGCGGGTGTTCCAGCTGGAGCCACCAAAGGCAGCCGGCATGCCGGCGGTCTGGTCGCGGTTGAGGTGCTCGGCCGGCAGGTCTTCCAGGAACCGGCTCGGCAGCGCCGATTGCCACTGGCCGTGGATGCGGCGGTTGGCGGCGTAGGTGATCATCGCCTGCACGCGCGCCCGCGTGATGCCGACGTAGGCGAGGCGCCGCTCTTCTTCCAACCCGCGGGTGCCGTTTTCATCCATCGAGCGTTGGGAGGGGAACAGGCCATCCTCCCAACCCGGCAGGAACACGCAATCGAATTCCAGGCCCTTCGCGGCGTGCAGGGTCATGATGGTCGCCTGCGGGGTCTCGGTATCCTCCGCGCGTTCGGACACCAGGGCGACGTGTTCCAGGAACGCCTCCAGCGTGTCGAACTCTTCGAGCGCGCGCACCAGTTCCTTCAGGTTCTCCAAGCGCCCCGGCGCGTCCGGTGACTTGTCCGCCTGCCACATCGCGGTGTAGCCGCTTTCATCGAGCAGGGTTTCGGCCAGTTCCTCTGGTGCCAGCCCATCGGCCATGGCGCGCCAGCGGTTGAAATCCTCCACCAAGTTGCTGAGCGCCTTGCGAGCGGCCGGCTTCAGCTCGTCCGTGCCAATCAGGCGCGAGGCAGCCGCCATGAGAGAGATACCAAGGCCGCGCGCGGTGACGGTGAGCGTGCGCAGCGAGGCATCGCCCAAGCCGCGCTTGGGCACATTCACAATGCGTTCGAACGCGAGGTCATCCTCGGGCGAGCGCACCAGGCGCAGGTAGGCGACCGCGTCGCGCACCTCTTGGCGCTCATAGAAGCGCGGGCCGCCGACCACCCGGTAGGCGAGCCCGATGGTAAGGAAGCGTTCTTCGAATTCGCGTGTCTGAAACCCGGCGCGCACCAGCACGGCGATGCTGTCGAGCAAGCGGCCGGCGCGCTGCAGGGCTTCGATCTCGTCGGCAATCCGGCGTGCTTCTTCTTCGCCATCCCACACGCCGGCCACTTGCACGGGCACACCGGCATCGGCCTCCGTCCACAAAGTCTTGCCCAGCCGATCTTGATTGCGCGCAATCAGACCGGAGGCTGCCGCCAAAATATGACCAGTCGAGCGGTAGTTCTGCTCCAAGCGAATGGTAACCGCTTCGGGGAAGTGCTTGGAGAATTCGAGGATGTTGCCAATCTCCGCCCCGCGCCAGCCGTAGATCGATTGATCCTCGTCGCCCACGACGCACAAGTTCCGCCGGGTTTGCGCCAACAGCCGCAGCCAGAGGTACTGTGCCACGTTGGTGTCTTGATACTCATCCACCAGGATATAGTGAAAGCGTTGCTGCCATTCGGCCAGCACATCTGGGTGATCTTGAAAAATCCGAATGAGGTGGGCGAGCAGATCGCCGAAATCGCAGGCGTTCAAGGTGATCAGGCGGGCTTGATAATCTGCGTAGAGCTTGGCCATCGCGCCATTGGCGAGGCCGGCCGCGGGATCAGACTTCACCTGTTCGGGCCTGAGTGCGCGGTCTTTCCAGCGTTCGATCGCAGACAGCAGCATGCGCGCGGGCCAGCGCTTTTCATCAATGCCGTCGGCCTGAATCAGCTGCTTGATCAAGCGCAGCTGATCATCGGCGTCCAGAATGGTGAAGTTGGATTTCAGCCCGACCAGCTCCGCATGGCGGCGCAGCATGCGCGCAGCAATGGCGTGGAACGTGCCGAGCCAAAAATCATCGGCCATCGCGCCGATCAGCTCGCCCACGCGCCCGCGCATTTCGCGCGCCGCCCGGTTGGTGAAGGTGACCGCAAGCACCTGGCTCGGCCACGCCTTGCGCGCATGGATCAAGTGGGCGAGCCGGGTGATCAGCACCCGGGTCTTGCCCGTACCAGCACCGGAGAGCACGAGCACCGGGCCATCGGTGGTCAGCACGGCATCGCGTTGCGGCGGGTTGAGGCCGGCGAGGTAGGGCGGTTCTTGGGCAGGCATGTTCATCCGCCCTCTATAGCGCCCACCTCCCGCGACTGCACGCCCAGAGCCACCACGCCAGCGCAGGCGCGGCCCCGATTGTCGCGGACCAGTCACAAAGGCGCTTGCCAGCCCGAATCCGCTCGGCTATGACACGCGCCTCGCCACGGCGACCGGTGCCCAGGTAGCTCAGTTGGTAGAGCATGCGACTGAAAATCGCAGTGTCGGTGGTTCGATCCCGCCCCTGGGCACCATTTCTTCTGCAACGCCTTGAGATTTCTGGCTTTTTGCCAAGATCACTCTATCGAGGGCGCTATGGCAGCAGTGCGATACATCGTGACCGACGTAGATGCCGCGGTTCGGTTCTATGTCGACCAGCTCGGCTTCTCGCTGACCGCGCAATACGGCTCTGCCATGGCGATTGTCGCGCGCGGCGACCTGACGCTGTGGCTTGCGGGACCGGCTGCCTCAGCCTCGCGCCCGATGCCCGACGGCCGCACGCCGCAGCCCGGTGGCTGGAGCCGCATCGTCATTGAGATCGCTGATTTGGACGCGGTTGTCGCTCGGCTTCGTGAAAGCGGCGTCGCCTTCCGCAATGATGTTGTCGCGGGTCCAGGAGGGCGCCAGATCCTGTGTGACGATCCTTCCGGGCACCCGATTGAGTTGTTTGAGCGCGCCGAGCGATAGACCTCGATGGCTCATCAAGCCCGAGACGCGGGCGCAATCTCTTTCCCGCGGGCGACGCACCAGTCGCGGTAGTCCGTCAGCGTGTCCGCGAACGCTGTGCGCAGCTCATCGAGCGTGCGGCCCTGGAAGGTCAGCACATCGCGGGTGCCGATCACTTCGCCGTGGAAGAGGCCGGCTGCGTCATCGCGTTCGATCGCCGCGACATATCCATCCAGCTGCATCGTCGTCATGGAAGACACTATACCTCAGGCGGAGCAGCCTGATCCACCGCATGCCCCGCCATCATCTCCAGCGCCTTCACCAGGCCGGAGTGGTCCCACCCCGCGCCGCCATTCGCCACGCACGCCGAGAACAGCTGCTGGGTCAGCGCCGTGTTCGGCAGGCTCATGCCCATCGCCTTCGCGCCCTCAAGCGCAAGGTTGAGGTCCTTAGCGTGCAGTTCAATACGGAAACCCGGGGTGAAGGTGCGCTTGATCATCCGCTCGCCGTGCACCTCAAGGATGCGCGATTGGGCAAGGCCGCCCATCAGCGCTTGGCGGACTTTGGCCGGGTCCACGCCGGCTTTGGATGCGAACACCAGCGCCTCCGCCACTGCTTCGATGGTCAGTGCCACGACGATCTGATTGGCGACCTTGGTGGTCTGGCCAGCCCCATTGTCACCGATCAGGGTGATGTTCTTGCCCATCGTCTCGAACAGCGGCTTTGCCCGCTCGAACGGCGCTTCGCTGCCACCGACCATGATGGTGAGGGAGGCGGCCTTGGCACCCACCTCCCCGCCCGAGACAGGCGCGTCGAGGTAGTCGCAGCCGAGTGCACTGATCCGGGCGGCGAAATCGCGGGTCGCGATCGGCGAGATCGAGCTCATGTCGATCACGAGCTTGCCCGGCGAGAGACCGGCCGCGACGCCCTGATCGCCAAACAGCACCGCCTCCGCCTGCGGCGTGTCTGGCAGCATGGTGATGATCACGTCAGCGGCCGCCGCCACCTCGCGCGCGCTGCTAAGCACGCTGAGGCCGCTCGCCATCAGCGCCGGCGGGGGCGGGGTGCGGTGGGTCGCCGCCGCAACGCTGTAGCCGGCTGCGAGCAGATGACCCGCCATGGGCGCGCCCATGATGCCGAGGCCGAGAAAGCCAATCCGGTCCATACACACTCTCCTCACTTCCGATGAATGATCAGGCGACCGCTGCCATCGGGGCCGTTGCCGCGCGCAGCCAGCCGAGCCCCTCCACCGTGCCGGCCCGCGGCTTGTACTCACAGCCGACCCAGCCGCCATAGCCGATGCGATCGAGATGGCCGAACAGGAACGGATAGTTGATCTCGCCCGTACCCGGCTCGTGGCGCCCTGGTGTGTCTGCCAGCTGGATGTGCGCGATCTGCGGCAGATGGCGCTCGATCG
>JAAFHH010000027.1:3463-14275 GCA_013297545.1 Alphaproteobacteria bacterium | reverse complement strand
AGCGCCTTCGCCCTCGGCGGTATCGCCTTCGATCTGCGTTGGGAAGTCACCGACCACTTGATTGCGCCCGCCGCGCTTGGCGCGGTACATCGCCTCATCCGCCCGCTTCAGCAAGTCGGTCGCGATCGCGTCATCGGGGCCGTGGGCGGTCACACCGATCGAGGTGGTGATCGGCAAGCGCAGGCCGTCGCCGACCAGGAAGGGTTCTTCGGCGACTTTGCTGCGCAGGCGTTCCGAAATCCGCAGCGCTTGGCTGGGCGGCGTATCCGGCATGATGACGACAAACTCCTCGCCGCCAATGCGCGCAACGAGGTCGAGGCTGCGCAGGTTGCGGCCCAAGCGCCTGGCCAGTTCCATCAACACTTCGTCACCAATGGCGTGGCCGTAGGTGTCGTTGACGCGCTTGAAGTGATCGGCATCGCACAGCGCAATCGACAGCGGCTTTTGGGTTTCGATCGCCCGGCTGAACAGCTGTTCCAAGTGCGTATCGAAATAGTGCCGGTTCGGCACACCCGTCAGGGCGTCGGTGGTCGCAAGCGTGATCGAGGTTTCATAGTGCGCGCGCAGGCGGCTCTGATAGCGCCGGCGCCGGATCTGCGTGCGCACCCGGGCGACCAGTTCCTGGCGATCGACCGGCTTCATGACATAGTCACTGACCCCAAGGTCGAGGGCTTTGGCGATTTGCATCATGTCGCCATCGTCTTCGGCCATCAGCAGGATCGGCATCGCGCGCACGGTCTCATCGACATGGCTGCGCACCAGGCTCGCCAACCGCAGCGGATCGCCTGAGGCGATGTGGAGAGCCAGCAACACGAGGTCGAACGATTGGCGGCCAATTGCCTCCATCGCCTTGTCGATTGTCTCCACCCGCACAAGGTGGTGCCGCTCGACCGAGAGCGCCTCGCTGATCGCCGCACTGTCGATCGCGCTGTCGTCGACCAGCAGAATGTTGCCCGGCGTGATGTCTTGCTGGGACGCGACCGAGGTCGGTGCCAGGCCCAAGCGGTTCGACGTCGTCTCGCGCACGCGCCAAACGTCCATCAGCTGCTTTAAGCGGATCAGCGAACGCACCCGGGCGAACAGTGGTGTATCGCGCACGGGCTTGGAGAGGAAATCATCCGCCCCGGCTTCCAGGCCGCGCACCCGGTCGGCCGTATCGGACAGGGCGGTCACCATGATTATCGGGATATGGTAGGTCTCTGGATCGGCCTTTAGGCGCTCGCAGACCTCGAACCCATCCATCTCCGGCATCATAACGTCGAGCAGGATGAGATCCGGCGATTCCGCCTTAGCCACCCGAATAGCGGCCGGGCCATTGTCGGCCGAGAGCACGTCGTAATACTCGCTCGTCAGCTTTGCTTCGAGCAGTTTGATGTTCGGCAGAATGTCATCGACGATCAGTACACGACCAGGCATCTGTCACTAACCTAGGAAACGCTTGACGGTATCAAGGAACTTAACGACGGAAATCGGCTTGGCGAGGTAGTCTTCACACCCGCCTTCGCGAATTTTTTCCTCATCGCCCTTCATGGCGAACGCCGTGACCGCGATGACTGGGATCACCTTCAGTTCGTCATCTTCCTTCAGCCACTTCGTGACTTCGAGGCCGGAGACTTCTGGCAGCTGGATATCCATCAAGATCAAATCGGGCCGGTGCAGGCGGGCGAGCTTCAACGCCTCCATACCATCGCGGGATTGAATCGTCTGGTAGCCCTGCGCCTCTAGCAGATCGTGGAAGAGCTTCATGTTGAGCTCATTGTCCTCGACGATCAGGATCGTCTTTGGCACTCGTTCCTCCTGCGCAAAACCGCGCGACGCTTCGGGGTGCGCAAGGCCGCGCACAAGACAGTGTGGTGCGTGGCGGCGAACCCGTGCGAACTAAAGCCGATGCATGGTGGTTTGTCGATGCGCATGCTGCAGACATGAGTGTAATCGATCCGGTACCAGACAAGGGGGCATGGGTGTGCCGCGGCTGTGCGGCCAGCGGTGCGGCGCTGCATCCGCCCAAGCGCTGCCCCGTGTGCGCCGCACCCCGGATCGTTGCGCACCCGGAACTGCACGCCCTGCGCTTGGCCCACATCGACTGCGATGCCTTCTTCGCCACGGTGGAAAAGCGCGACCGGCCAGAGCTGATGCACCGCCCGGTGATCGTCGGCGGCGGCAATCGCGGGGTGGTCGCGGCGTGCTGCTATGTCGCTCGGCAGTTCGGTGTGCGCTCGGCGATGCCGATGTTCAAAGCCCTCGACCGCTGCCCCGATGCGGTGGTGATTCGACCCGATCACGGCAAATACGCGCGCGTCGGCCGGCAGGTGAAGGCGCTGATGCGCCAGCTGACGCCGGCGGTTGAGTCCGTTTCCATCGACGAGGCCTATCTCGACCTGGCCGAGGTGCCGGGCACGCCAGCGCGCGCGCTGGCCCAGCTCGCCACCACGATCGAGCGCGAGGTGGGGGTGACCGTCTCCGTCGGCCTTAGCTACTGCAAGTTTCTGGCAAAAATCGCGTCCGACCTCGACAAGCCGCGCGGCTTTGCGGTGATCGGCCGGGCCGAGGCACCAGCATTCTTGGCCAACCGCCCGATCGGCCTGATCCACGGCGTTGGCCGCGCCCTCGCCCAGCGTCTAGAGGCCGACGGTGTGCGCACCATCGGCGACCTGCAGGGATTGGACGACGCCACGCTGGTCCGCCACTACGGCGCCTTCGGTCTGCGCCTTGGCGCCTACGCCCGCGGGCAGGACGACCGCCCGGTGGTGAGCCGGCGGCCGCTGAAGAGTATCTCGACCGAGACCACCCTCGACCAACCCGAAGCCGAGCCGCGCCGGCTGATCGAGATCCTCGACCGCCTGTCCCGGCGCTTGGGCCCGCGCCTCATCGCCAGCGGCAAGCGCGCGGGCACCGCGGTGCTGAAACTGAAAACCGCCGGCTTCGAGCTGCGCACCCGCCACCACGCCCTCGACCGGCCAACCAACGACATCGCGATCCTGCACGGTGCGGCAGAAGCCATGCTGATCGCCGCCGCCGACGGCACCGCGTTCCGCCTGATCGGCATCGGTGCGGAGAGCCTGATCGATCCTGAACGAGCCGAACGGGATCTGATCGAACCCAGCAGCTGAAGCTTGGCGGAGCGGCGGGTTTGGGAGACACTGAAAGGCGATATGACCGATTCAACTCCTCGTTCCGCCTATCGGCGCGATCATCTCGCCAGGGCATTGTCGCTGCTGCGCCGCGCCTGCGCAGCGTGGGAGGCTGACCCTGAGGACCTTCGGGGCGTCGCCGTTGTGCACACGTTCGAGATGTCCTGGGAGATGAGCTGGAAATTGCTTGCTGACCTCCTCACTGAGAGTGGCCAAAGGCCTGAGGCCGTGCAGCCACGATCGGTTATCCGAGCGGCGTTTGAGGCGGGCTTGATCACCGATGGAGAAGCATGGCTCGCGACAATCAGTTTACGCAATGAGACGTCCCATACGTATATGTTCGGCGACATCGATTCGATGATCCGTCACATCCAATCGGTTGTGCTTCCGATGCTACAGGCACTCCTCGACAGGACTGCGCCGAGATGAGCAGCGCGCCTCGTCATGGTATGCCGGAGCGTTGGGTGCGGATCCTACGCCTTTCGATCGCGATCACCGCTCCAAGTGCGACCGCCGCCGGCCTATTCGGTTCGCGCGCGACCGGCCGGCATCGACCAAACTCCGACATTGATCTCGTGCTGTATGGGCCAGTCTCGACCGGTGAGGCGAGCGAGTTGCGCGTCGCCCTTGAGGACAGCCCTCTGCCCGTCTCGGTCGATGTCGTCGTGTACGACCGCCTCGACAGCCCCAGCCTGAAGGCGCACATCGACCAAGTGCTGCTGCCGCTGTTCGACGCCGCCGCCCTCTTTGCCGCACCTCTGCCGGTCGTGCCGGATTGACCTTGGCAACCACAGGGAAACTAGGGTTACGATGCCGGGCCGATGGAGCTTCCGCCCGCCATCGGCCGGGAGTGCCAGACCATGGCCATGCAGCAAGCCGTCGCCATCTCGTCCGACGACTGCGAAGATGAAGCCTTCGAAGCCGCGAAAGGTGTTGTGCTGCGCGCGATTGGCGATTGCCTGGAACGCGGCATCGACCCGGCGCTGGTGTCTGCCGTGCTGATCGGCGCCGGGGTCAGCTGGTACAGCCGCTACCACGGCGAAGAAGCGATCGTCGGCGTGTTGGCGGATACCATAAGCGACATTCGCACGGGACGCCACAGCAGTGGCCGCTGGAAGCAATGACCGATCCGATCACCGGTGCCTATCAAGACTTCGCCAAGGAAATGTCCTACGGCGATTACCTGCAGCTGGATAGCTTGCTGACCGCGCAGCAGCCGCGCTCCAAAAGCCATGACGAGATGTTGTTCATCGTCATGCATCAGACGGCTGAGCTGTGGATGAAGCTGGCGCTCCACGAGCTGGTCGCCGCCCGCGCTCTCATCCAGGCCCACGGCGAACTGCGCCCAGCGTTCAAGATGCTTGCGCGCGTCAGCCGCATCCAAACCCAGCTGATTGCGCAGTGGGACGTGCTAGCGACCATGACGCCAGCCGATTACCTCTCGTTCCGCGACGAGCTCGG
This sequence comes from Alphaproteobacteria bacterium, assembly GCA_013297545.1. Taxonomy (GTDB): domain Bacteria; phylum Pseudomonadota; class Alphaproteobacteria; order Elsterales; family Elsteraceae; genus RDXE01. Next base: position 9,683 of record JAAFHH010000027.1, on the reverse strand, counting down.
CAAATCATCGGGGTTTCAATCCTATCAGTACCGCGCGCTCGAATACCTCTTGGGCTCCAAAGACCCGAAGATGATCGAGCCACACGCGCACCGCCCAGATCTCGTGGCCCTGCTGCGCCAGCATCTGGCGGAACCCAGCCTCTATGATGCTTGCATCGCGCTGTTGGCCCGCCGCGGCTTTGCGATCGATCCGGCGCACTTGAACCGCGATGTCTCCGGCCCGTACCAAGCCGATCCCTCAGTCGAGGCGGCGTGGCGCACGGTCTACCAGGACGCCAACACGCACTGGGATCTCTATGAATTGGCGGAAGAATTGGTTGATCTGGAAGACAGCTTCCAGACTTGGCGGTTTCGCCACGTCACCACGGTGCAGCGTATCATTGGCTTTCGCCAGGGCACCGGTGGGACGGCGGGGGTTGGGTACTTGAAACGCGCCGTCGGCCGGCCGTTCTTCCCAGAATTGTGGGACCTGCGCACCACCTTGTGATGCGCAGGATCCAACAGGCAGTTTAGCGCTTCGAGAACTGGAAGCTGCGGCGTGCCTTGGCGCGGCCGTACTTCTTGCGCTCGACCACACGGCTGTCGCGGGTGAGGAAGCCTGCAGCCTTCAACGGCGGACGCAGGGGCGGCTCATAATGCGTCAGCGCCTGGCTGATGCCGTGGCGCACGGCACCGGCTTGACCCGACAAGCCGCCACCGTTGACGGTGCAGACGATGTCGTATTGCTCAACCCGGCCAGCCACTTCGAACGGCTGGTTCAAGATCATGCGCAGCACCGGCCGTGCGAAGTACACCTCGCCCGGGCGACCATTGACGGTCAGCTTGCCGGAACCCGGCTTGATCCACACGCGAGCGACCGCGTTCTTGCGCTTGCCCGTGGCGTAGGCGCGGCCTTGCGCGTCGAGCTTCTGTTCCGCCGGTGCCTTGGTTTCCGCAACCGGCAGGTTCTTTTCGGCCTTCTGCAGGACGGACAGACCGGCGAGACCGGCACCCGTGGTGGGGGACTGCATCATGCTCAGGCGCTCCGCTTGTTCTTCGGGTTCATGCCGGCGACGTCGAGCACCGCTGGCTGTTGGGCTTCGTGCGGGTGGCTCGGCCCCTTATAGACGCGCAGGTTGCTCATCTGCTGGCGACCCAGCGGGCCCCGCGGCACCATGCGCTCGATCGCCTTTTCAATCAGGCGTTCCGGGTAGCGCCCATTGAGGATGTGACCCCAGGTGCGTTCCTTGATCCCACCGGGATAGCCCGTGTGGTAGAAGAAGACCTTGTCGCGCAGCTTGTTGCCGGTCACCTTCACCTTCTCGGCGTTGACGACGATGATGTGGTCGCCACAATCGAGGTGGGGGGTGTACGTCGGCTTATGCTTGCCGCGCAGGCGCATCGCGATCACCGACGCCAAGCGGCCCAGCACGACGCCCTCGGCGTCGACCACAAACCACTTCTTGTCGATGTCGGCGGGCTTCGAAGAGTAGCTTTTCATCGTCCGTCCAACACCAGATAGACCATTCCCCCCAGTGAGACCGGGGGGTGGCCGGAGGCCGATGGGTGTAGCGAGATCAGCCCGATCGGTCAAGCGCCAAGGCATTGATCGCGGCTGGTTTTTCGACGCGGTATTAGAATACCGCTTTCTAGTACCCGGAAACCAAGGGGGAAACCATGATGTCCGAGCCCGTGTTGCTGACTGCCATCGACGCCAATATCGCGACCCTGACCCTCAACCGGCCGAGTGCGCGCAATGCCTTGTCGCACGCGCTGATGGCAGCACTGTCGGACACTCTGAGTGCACTCGCTGCCGACCCTACGGTCAAGGTGATCGTGCTGGCCGCGAGCGGCCCGGTGTTCTGCGCGGGCCACGATTTGAAGGAAATGCGCGCACACCCGGACCACGCCTTCCAAGCCGCCTTGTTCCGGCAGTGCAGTGACCTGATGCTGCAGCTAACCCGCCAGCCGCAGCCGATCATCGCCCGGGTGCACGGCATGGCGACCGCCGCCGGTTGTCAGTTGGTCGCGACCTGTGACCTGGCACTCGCTGCCCGCTCAGCCCGGTTCGCAACGCCGGGGGTCGATATCGGCTTGTTCTGCTCCACGCCGATGGTGGCGTTGACCCGAGCGATTGGCGCTAAACCCGCCCTCGAGATGCTGTACACCGGCCTGCCTGTTGATGCCGAGACGGCCGCGCGCATCGGCCTGATCACCCGCATGGTCGAGGACAGCGACCTCGACCATGCGGTGCACGCGCTCTCGACCCGCATCGCCTCGAAGTCGCGCCGCACGCTCGCGATCGGCAAGGAAGCGTTCTGGCGCCAGCGCGACCTGCCGCTGGCCGAAGCCTACGACTACGCCGCCGGCGTCATGGCCGCGAACATGGGCACCGCCGCTGCGGCCGAGGGGATAGACGCGTTCATTGCCAAGCGCCCACCCTGTTGGCCGGAGTGATGAGTCCCAACTATTTCATCAGCGACACCCTGCGTGTGCTTTGCTACATTGCATATTGATGGAGCATTAGAGACAGTTGTGTGAGGAGGAGACAAACGATGGGTGACACAGCGCCGCACCAACCGGTGGCCAACGCGCGGCAAAGCTGGCTTGGCGCCAGCCTGAACCGGCAGATTGGCGTGGCTCTGGCGTTCGTGACCTTCGTCGTTCTCACGCTCGCGACCACCGCGATGATTCTCGTCTCTAACCGCATCGAAGCGCGCCACGACGAGCGCCAATTGCTGGTGCAGACGCTGAACAGTCAGTTCCGCCAGTCGCTCGCAACCTATCAGCGGGTGCTGACCGGCCTCGGCGATCGTTTCCGCGTCGATCCCTCGGATGACATCCGCGCGGCGGCGGCCAAGTTCGAACTGGTCGAACGCCGTGAACACGACCGCGACGCGCTGGCGCCGCGCTACAACCGCGACCAGCGCCGGGATCTGCGCCGCGCCGGTATCGCGAGCGTCGACTCCCGCGGCGGCGGTCCGGAGGGCACGGTGTCCGTCTCGCTGGCACGCCTGGACGCGCAAGGCCAATTCCTCGGTCTGGAGGAACTGATCGTCCGCGGCACAGAGGCCGATGTCAGTGCGGCCATCACAGCCGCAGTCGAAGCAGCGCGCGATCCCGCCCGCATCCAAACCCAGATCGCAGAAGCGTTGACCGCGGTCACTGGCGAGCTGATGTCGGCCGATGTCTCCGGCATCCTGTCCCAAACCTCCGACGCGCTCGACACCGCGACCATCGACCTCAACGCCGAGCGCGCGAATGTGCCCTGGTGGCTCGCGGCGATCGGCGGCGGTGCGGTGGTCGCGATGTTGTTCACCATCGTGCCGCTGATCATGCGCCTGGTGACCCGCCCCTTGCGCGCCCAGACCCAAGCCCTCGACGCGCTGGCCAGGGGCGACCTCGACGCCAAGCTGCCAGCGACGCGTCGCCACGACGAAATCGGCCACCTGGCGCTGGCCTGCATCGCGTTCCGCGAGGCGCTGAGCCACGGCAAGGCCTTGGAAGCCGAGGCGCGCGAGCTCGAGAAAGCCGCCGAAGCCGATCGCCGCCAAGCGATGGTCGGCGTGTCGGATGATTTCGACCGCTCGGTCGGCCAAGTGATCGAAACTGTGTCCGACGAAGCCGGCCGCATCCACCGCGCGGCTGACGAGGTGCGCACGGTTGCCGAACGCACGCTGGAACAGGCGCTGCAGGTGGGTGAGGGCTCGCTGAAAACCTCCGCCGCGGTTGCGCGCGTCAATGCGATGGCGGAAGAGATCTGCACAGCGGTGGACGCGATCCGTGGCCGCGCCAGTGCCGTCGGTCAGGCGATTGATCATTCCCGCACCCTGGTGGAAGCGAGCGAGAGTGCCGCCGACGCACTCTCCCTTTCCAGCCGCCGCATTGGCGAAATCGTCCAGCTGATCGGCGCGATTGCCGAACAGACCAACCTGCTCGCCTTGAACGCCACCATTGAAGCCGCGCGCGCGGGCGACGCTGGCCGCGGCTTTGCCGTGGTCGCCAACGAAGTGAAGGCGCTCGCCAACCAAACCAGTCTGGCGACTGAAGACATCGCCGGCCAAATGGACGCGATCCGCACCGCCACCACCAACATGGTGGACGCCGTGCGCTCGATCGGCAGTTCGGTCGACGAGCTCTCGACCTTGAGCGAGGCGGTGATCCGCGATGCCGACAGCCAGACCGATACGGCGCGCGGCATCCAGTCCCTAGTCACCACGGCCGAGGGCATCGCGCTGGAAGTGTCCGAACGGACCTCCAGTATGGCCGCGTCCGCCGCGCAAACTGGTAACGCCGCCAAGGAGATGCGCGATCTTGCTGAAGCGCTATCTGAGCAATTCACCGAGCTGCAGCACGACGCCGAACGCTTCGTCGCCTCCGTGCGCGCGGCCTAGCCGGAGCGGCATCCGCCGGGCTAGGCTTGCGGCATGACTGACCACGATACCTACTCGGAGGCGACCCTCCGTCAGATCCTCACCCGCACCCGCACCATCGCGATGGTGGGGGCGTCGACCAACTGGAACCGGCCGAGCTACTTCGTGCAGAAGTACCTGATCGGCAAAGGCTTTCGGGTGATCCCGGTCAACCCGACTGCTGCCGGCCAGGAGCTGTTGGGGGAGACCGTGGTAGCATCTTTGGCCGACCTACGAGTGCAGGTCGACCTGATCGACATCTTCCGCAACGCCGAAGCAGCCGGCGGCATCGTCGACGAAGCGATTGCCCTTGGCCCCAAGCTCGGCGCCAAAACCATCTGGATGCAGCTTGGCGTGCGCAACGACGAGGCGGCTGCGCGGGCGGAGGCGGCTGGCTTCGACGTCATCATGAACCGCTGCCCGAAAATCGAATTTGCGCGCCTGAGCGGGGAATTGGGCTGGAGCGGGCTCGACACCGGGCTAGTCTCCGCCCGCCGCCCATCTTTGCCCAAACGCTCCTGGAGCTGATCCCATGTCCGACACCCCCGGTTTTGCCACCCGCGCCATTCACGCTGGCTCCAGCCCCGACCCCGCAACGGGGGCCCGTGCCACGCCGATCTACCAGACCACCGCCTTCGTGTTCGACGATGCGGACCACGCCGCCTCCCTCTTCAATCTGCAGACCTACGGCTATATCTACAGCCGCCTGACCAACCCGACGGTCGCGGTGCTCGAAGGCCGGATCGCGAGCCTGGAAGGCGGCAAGGGGGCAACCTGCACGGCCTCCGGCCACGCAGCCCAAATGCTGGCGCTGTTCCCGCTGATGGCGCCGGGCCTGGAGATCGTGGCGGCAAACCGCCTGTACGGTGGTTCGATCACCCAGCTCGGCCGCAGCTTCCAGAAGTTTGGCTGGACCACCAAGTTCATCGACTTCGATGACCTCGATGCCGTCCGCCAAGCGATCGGCCCAAACACCCGGGCCCTGTTCTGCGAGAGCTTGGCGAACCCGGGCGGTGTGATCACCGACCTCGAAGCAATCGCCCGCATTGCGGAGGCTGCCAACCTACCGCTGGTGGTCGACAACACCATGGCGACACCAGCGCTCTGCCGGCCGATCGAGTGGGGGGCGACCTTGGTGTGCCACTCCACCACCAAGTTCCTGTCCGGCCACGGCAACGCCATGGGTGGGGCGGTGGTCGACAGTGGCCGCTTCAACTGGACGGCCGCCGGCCACTTCCCGACGCTGGCAGAGCCGGAGCCCGCCTACCACGGCCTGCGCTTCCACGAGACCTTTGGCGACATGGCATTCACCGTGCACGGCCACGCGGTTGGCCTGCGCGACCTCGGGGCCAGCATGGCGCCCTTGAACGCCTTCCTAACGATCACCGGCATCGAGACCCTGCCCCTGCGCATGGCGCGCCACTGCGAGAACGCCGTGGTGGTCGCTAAGCACCTAGCAGCCCACCCGGCAGTCGCCTGGGTCAACTACGCGGGCCTAGCCGACAACCCCTATCACGCGCGGGCGCACAAGTACCTCGGCGGTCAGGCGGGATCGGTGTTCACCTTCGGCGTCAAGGGCGGCTACCAGGCCGGCAAGACGGTGGTGGAAGCGGTCAACCTGTTCAGCCACCTCGCCAACATCGGCGACACCCGCAGCTTGATCATCCACCCGGCCTCGACCACCCACCGCCAGCTGACGCTAGAACAGCGCGCTGCGGCTGGGGCGGGCGATGATACGATCCGCCTGTCGATCGGGATCGAGACGGTAGCGGACTTGCTGGCAGACCTCGACCAGGCGCTCGCCAAGGCGGCGTGAGGGGCTTGGCAGG
>JAAFHH010000027.1:0-3453 GCA_013297545.1 Alphaproteobacteria bacterium | reverse complement strand
GTGCGCCCCCATGTCCCTGCCCCGCCGCGCGTTTCTGGTTGCTGGAGCTTGCGTGATGACTGCAACCCCCGCCCTTGGCGCTGAAGACGCCTACGCCTTCAGCTTCGAGGCGATTGAGGGCGGTGCGCTGCCCTTCGCGAGCTTCCGCGGCCGGGCCGTCCTGGTGGTCAATGTCGCGAGCTTCTGCGGCTACACGCCGCAATACCGGGCACTCCAAGCCCTGCACGATCGCCTGGAGCCGCGCGGGTTCACCGTGCTCGGTGTGCCGTCCAATGATTTCGGCGCCCAGGAACCGGGGACCGAGGCCGACATCAAGGCGTTCTGCGAAGCCGAATACGGCATCGACTTCCCGCTTACGTCCAAAGTGACGGTGCGCGGTGCGGGTGCGCACCCGTTCTACCAATGGGCCGCGCGAGAGCTTGGGGCGGCAGCTGCTCCGCGGTGGAACTTTCACAAGTACTTGGTGGATCGGACGGGGCGGTTAGCGGCGTGGTTTCCGACCACGGTGACGCCCGATGATGCGCGGGTGTTGGCGGCAATTGAGAAGGTGCTGGGCTGATGTTTGGGATTCAGAGTCTTGAACTTAAGGATTTTCGCTGTTTCGACGACTTCAAGACTAGTTTTGATTCTAGACTAACCGTGCTAGCTGGAGTGAATGGGTCAGGAAAGACAGCACTGCTGGAAGCAGTTTACGCCATACTCTCACCAAGCATCGGTCAAGGTAGACAATTAAAAGACTCGGATCGACGCCGCCTGAAAATAGTCACCAAAAATGGAAATCAACAAGAGTTTTCTCGCGATTCTGTTGTTAGTGCCGTAGTACACTTACCAGAGGCGTGGAAAGATTTACAAAACAAAACAAGACGCTTTGACGACAACCTAAATAGCCTTGGTACGCCATGGCAAGATTTTCTGTTTACTTCGGATATGCATGTGCCATCAACGAAATTCCTACCTGTCGTTCTGTTTATTACTAGCTCAGCTGGAAGTGCGATTCGTCTTGCTGGAGACCCTACTCGGCAGGAATTTCGGCAGTTTGGCTACGAGAATACTCGAATTGATGCACAAACCTCTACAGAGCTAGGACATTGGATCACAAGGAACGAGATTCGCATTGCTTATGGGAAAGATAACGAAAGATACAGTTATTTTAAGGAGATGATTGAAGAATTGAACATTGGCGTTCAAGATATTTACTGGGATGTTGATGATGCTCAGATCTGTGCAAGTGTAACTTCACCATCTGGGCAGTTATCACTGCCGTACTCTCAGTTATCTTCTGGATTCAGGAGATTTCTCACAATCGTTTTCGAAATATTTTGGCGTGCTTCCGTCTTGAACCCGCTACTGGGAGGTCTTGAGGTTCGCGATAGCGAAGGAGTTGTTTTGATTGATGAAGTTGAACTGCACCTGCATCCTGACTGGCAGCGGAGAATAATTCCTGCTCTGCTCAAGTTATTTCCAAACATGCAGTTCATCATAAGCACCCATTCACCGTTGGTAATCCAGTCTGTCGAACGGCAACATCTAATCGATCTCTCCAGCGGCAGCGGCGATGCAATTGAGATCCCGGTTGGTAGCCCCGAAGATATTCTTGAAGACGTCATGGGCGTAGACATACCGTCCCTAAGCAAGCGACGGCTAGAGATGCTCGAAGCAGCAGCAGAGTTCTATGAACTGATCGATAAGACCACCGGAGAACCATTGACAGACACCACTGCAGCAAAGCAGCGCCTCGATAAGTTGATGGAGCCATTCACCCGCGATCCAGCTGGCTACGCCTTGTTGAAGGCGGAACGCAAAAAGGCAAAGATCTAGTCATGCGCCCACTAGATCGCGGTCCTGTGCCAGTTGACCAGGACACCGGGTCACTGCTCGTTTTCAAACACTATAAAGATGCCAAAATCCATCTCATCAACCGAATGGGAAAGTTCTGCGCCTACTGCGAGATCCGGCTGACGCAGTTGATCGAAGTTGAGCATATTCAGTCAAAGTTGAAATTCCCGCATCTAAAGAACGAGTGGTCAAATTTTGTGCTGTCTTGCAAACAGTGCAATGCGGCAAAGCTTGATGAGAATCCAAACCCAGACGATTGGTTGCGACCTGATCGAGACAACACATCTGATGCCTTTCGGTATCGAGCAGGGGTCGTCGTCCCGAATTCGAAACTGTCGCCAGAGATCCAGGCGCGTGCGGCGCGCACAATTGCGCTGGCGGGTCTAGCCAGAATTCCAACGCGAGAACGCCTAGATATCGACTTCCGATGGTCAGACCGCCGGGACTGTGAGGCGATCGCCCGAAAGAAACTGGAAGAGTTTCATGCCGGGGAGGTGGACGCAGAAACGATTGCAGAGTTGGCGTTCGGCTACGGCTTCTGGGGCATCTGGTACATCACATTCGAGGGCGTTCCCGAAGTTCGCCGACTGCTTTCCCGCTCTCAGACTGAAGACACCAAGCAATACCAAGGCACCGCCGCCTGCTTCGACGAAAACGGCAATCCCCTGCCCCGCCCAGGCGACCTTCTCTAACCGTTACCCCTGCCGTTCCTCCGCCGTCACCGCTTCGATCCGGTTGATCTCCACCCCTGGCACCGCGAAGCGGGCGTGGGTGATGGCGTCGAGCAGGGTTTGGCGCTCGACTTGGTAGAGGTCGCCGGACAGGTGCTCGGTCTGGAACTGGGTGCGCAAGTACGCAAGCAGCAGTTCTGGCCGGTTGGCGCTGATGCGGGCGATTGGCTCGAAGCGGCCGGGACCGAGCAGGCGTTGGCGGGTCGCGTGGCGGGCGGCGGTGTCGGTTGTGCCGCGGGCGAGGATGAGGGCGTGGCAGTGCGCGGCGAACGGTGCCGGCAAGGCGCGCTCTGGCACCCAGGCCAGCACCATCACGTGGCGCGGGCCGGTCGCGATGCTGCGGGGCTCGGTCGGGGTGGTGCGCTGGACGGGTTTGCGCACCCGCGGGCCGCGTTGCAGGGCCAAGAACAGCGCCATTACCACCAGGCTCGGCCCCAGCAGCAGCAACGCGACACTCAGTCCCCAGGGCCAGCCCTCAAGCATCCCGCACCCTCCCTGCCCACCAAGGTAGAGGAGAGATCGGCTGGATCAAATGGCAGAAATCACGTCACAGGCGCGGCGCGACGTGCCGCCGCGGCTGGCTCAGCCGGTGGCAGCAGGGCCGCGACCACCGCGGCAATCGCGAGCAGCACCGCCATGCCGTAGAACACCGGTGCGACACCGGCGTGCGCGCCATACACCCACTGCACCAGCGGCACCGCGATGCCGGCGGAGCCGATCGCCAACACGAACTTGGCGCCGAACGCCGTCGCGCGCCAACGGGCGGGCGTGTAGCGGGCGAGCAACAGGTTTTCGGCCGGCAGTGCGGCACTCATCGCCACCATCGCGGCGATGGTGACACCAATCAGCGGCAGGCCGAGCACGGCCGCGACCAGGCCGACCAACG
>JAAFHH010000269.1 GCA_013297545.1 Alphaproteobacteria bacterium | reverse complement strand
CGGCTCCCTGCCGACTGGCGGATGACGATTGAAACGTCGCCGGCATAGCGGCTGCTGGCAGCCGAGACACCACAGGCATTCCGGGCCGATCACTAGCTGCAGCCACGGCCGCGAGCCAATCCATGCGGCGGCCGTAGGCGGCCCGATCGCGCCCACCGAAGGGGTCGGGCCCCACCACCTCAACACTCTGATCCGGTGCCAAGTCGGTTCGTCCGCGCTCCACCACGCGATCGAGCCGATGACCGGCGAGCCAGAAAGAGTACCGGAGCCCCGAGAACCCGAGGACTTCGAGATTGGTATCGAGCTCCTGCATATCGGTCGACACGGTGATGGTCCGCGGCCCGATCAGCTGGACCCGGAACAGGCGACTATCGCCATTCAGAGCCACGGCTACGGTTTCCCAAGCGGGAAAATGGATTGTGACCATCAGCGCGGGTTGCAGCCGGACGGGACAGAACGGTTGTAGATGAGTGGTCGGGGGTCGAGCTGGCGCCAATCCTGCCGCTCCGGGATCGCGCTGAGCCACCGCGAATGCAGGATCGCATAGCAGGATTGCCCGTTCCGGCACCGCGGGATCGATGCTGACAGTATACCGCTTTATACCGCCGAGCCCTGGCACCTGGCCTGGTGTTCCGCGGTCTCGCTCCACACTCCGCCGCAGCGAACCGAGAGGCGGCGGCGGCAGGATTGGCGGCGGCGGCGGGGGGGCTGCTTGCACCGGCCCGCCGCCTGCACCTGGTGCTGGAGCGGCAGGCGGCGCTCCGAACAGCCCGCCGCCTTGATCGCGTGGCGGCAACGAGGGCGTGCCTTGCAGATTTGGCAACGCCGGCTGCGGCGGACCGCCTTGTACGGGGTTTAATGGCTGGCGCTGATCGCCCTGGCGCGGATCAAGCGCGGTACCGGGTGTGCCAGGCGCTGCCGTCTGCGCGATCGACGCGCCTGCTACCAGCACCATTCCCATGACAAGGCAGGTAACACGCGTATTCATCGCACAGGCTCCGGCCGAGCGAGCGGCAGTTCGGTGTAGTCGAGGGCACGGACCAGGAGACCGAGGGGATTTTCGAGCCGCTGCTCATAGTCGACCTGCCGGATTTCGAGCCCTACAGTGACAGTTGCGCGGAACCGCCGATCGCTTTGACCAGTCCGCGGCGAGGTATCGCGCAGCAAGAATTCGTATTCCCAGACACCACCACCAACGACCAGTTCGCGCGCTTCCGCTTGGCGGATCAGCCGCCGCGTCGTCTGGGTAGACGCCATCAGCGCCAGCAGGCGGTCACGCTCTGCCCGAAAAGGATCGAAAACACCAAGCGCTGACCGCGCCTCGACATAGCCGACTTGCCCGCGCCGGCCATACCACCGGGCTATGATCACGTCTTCTTGTGGTAAGAACTCGAAATAGGCTTCCAGGTATCGCCAGATCTGATCCTCGATCCAGAGCTTCGCGCCTTCCATCGTGTCTGACAGCGGAACGATCGCAGTCCGGCGACCAGTATAGTCGACGACGATCGCCTGGAATCCCCAGCGCTCTCGCGGCTTAGCGGTCGCCCCGACCAGGGCCCACGCGAGACCGCCACAAATGAACAGCATGGCGAAAAAGCCAGCCGCAAAGGTATATGCCGCCACGCGCCATGGTTCAATCTGTGAGGCGCCCCACTTGCCGAGTTGTTCGCCATCGACCGGTTCTCGTTTGCTGGCCTTGAACCGCGCAAACCAATTGCCAACTGGAATCTTTTGTGGTCGCATCGCAGGCTGCGCCGCGCCTTCTTCGGTCACATCATCCTCGTGATCGCGCTCTGTTTGCGGATCACCGACAGCATCAGCCTGGCGCGATGCTAGCGCATCGCCGCCAACGGCGCTGCTCGTGCCACTAACGGCACTCCCATCTTTCGTCGCCGACGCACCGCCGGCCGAAGCGACATTCGCAGCGGGCTCCGAATGAGCTTGATGCCGTGGTGGTATGGGTACCATTTTGGTCACGCGGCAGTGCGCCTCGGCGCATCTCCGGCGACATCCGGGCCAGCGCCCGGATGCGCCACGCCGCGCCCAAGATGTCGCTGTATGGCATCCAGGATATCGTCGACCGCACCGTCGTCCAGCGGCGCTTGTGGGACCAGTACGCACGCGCACGGGCTGCGCTTGAGCGCGTCAGGATGGGCTTCGGGCCCGATCGGCTGCCCTTCCTGCACACTGCAGGACGCGAGCACGAGCATCGCACAAGCTGCGCTAGCATGTAGCGACAGGCCACCCACCCTAGTCCAGATCATCGTCATCGACCCCTCCCAGCTGTCGCGTGGCCAAATACTGCCGCACGTAGTCCTCTTGCGAAAACCCTTCACGCACAGCACGCATGGCGTTGATTGCTTTGCGGTCGCCTCGGAGCAATCGCAAGTGCTCGCCCACCATGCTGAGATCGAGCCGCATGATGGTCGAGTCTATGACCTCTCCGGTCCGCACCACGAGAGCATAATAGCGCAAATCCCGCACTTCGGGGTGCCGCCCTGTCATGATATTGAACTGTGTATCAGTTAAGTCAGGCCAATCATCTCGGCGTGCATTCGGGTTCCTGAGATAGACCTTGGTCGGGAAGTTCTCTCTGACCAAGTCTTCGAGCCCGAGCTCGACCAGCGCACTTGACCGCTGGATGGCGGCAACGAGCGCTATGCCCGCACGCCGGCCTTCGAGCGCGATCCGCTTAATGAAGGCGCGCGCGAACTCTGGCGACGCGCGTGCCATCTGTTCGAGCTCGTCGACAAAAATCCCAAGGTCATTGAAGGCGTTACCCCCGATCGGCGACTGCGCCTGCTGCTGAAACACCCGGTACGAGATATAGTCGACCGCCGCCGCAGCCTGCGGCGATGCGCGGCCATCCGACCCGCTGCGCAGAAGATCTGTCACGTCGACCGAAATCACCCGATCATCGGTGCCAAGCGCAAACGTATCCTGACCGTTCCACAAGCCGCCCAGGCCTTGCCGATCGGCCCATACACCCAGCGCTTCCGCTGCCGCACTGTCGCGCCCAAGCGCAGAGCGCACCACTGACGCCAAGCTGCGCTCGCGCATCGGCGTCAGTAGCAATGACTTGATCACATCCGTGATCGCCTCGTCGAGCTCAGCCGCAGAAAGCTGCGTGTCATCGGGAGCGATATCGCGCGCCCGAAGCCGCAGCCACTCCCGCAGGAATTGCACATTGCTATCCACTCCTAAGTCCAGCTGACAGGGATTCATGCTGAGACCCACGACGCCATCAGCGCCGACCGCACCCCCGCTGCCGTCGTCGCCGCGCGGAACCACAAACCGCCCATGCCGTCCGAGGCCCAGGGTGAATGGGTAGGCGCCCATGTCCCGGTCGAACCGGAGCCACCGCACGGACGGCCAGCGCAGCGTGCTCAGCATGATCAGGCTGACAAACAGCGACTTGCCGCTACCGGTGGAGCCGAAAACGATCGTGTGCCCCGCCGCCTCTGGCCCGTCGTTGGCGTGCATGTGAAACCGGTAGACGCTGCCGCCTGGCTGCAGGACAGGCAAAACCGCACCTTTCCCCCAGCGACACTGGTCCATGCCAACCGACGGCGCATCCATCTCGATGAGCCGGGCGATCTCTTCGGAAAACAGATCCTGAGCCACGATCATCTCGCGGTGGCCCGGCACCAAAGCCGTCCAATAGGCGGCTTCCATGGCGCGCTGATCGCCGACCCCAAGGGGCGATACCACCTTGTTCATCCGCCGGGCGGCGGTCTGAACAGACACAGTGTGGGACGTCGCTTCTGCTGGTGTAGCGCCGTAAACAAGGATCGTGCACGAGTAATGCGACAGCGACGACGCAAACTCCGATCCAGGCGCTAGTTTCGACGTCGCTGCAGAAAATTGCTCACGAATGCCCGCGCCGTGGGCGTTCGGCCAATTGTACTCGATTGTCTCCGCTTTCTTGCGAGCCACCAGGCTCTCGGCGACACCGCTATCCCAGGGTATGAAGTGATGGCACTCAAGAATATGTGCGGGCACCCCGCGGATAGCTGACATTGTGCCGGTGGCTACTGCGTTTTCGAGATCAGTGATCTTGAGCACAGCTGCGTATTTTCGTTCATCCGCGAACGAAAAGCGTATCAAAGCGCTGTCATCAGACGCGGCATCGCGGAAATTTCTGCCATCGACGATCACAGCCGCGGCTGGATCGCGCGGCTCTACCGGCCCATAACGCCCGCCAACGGGGTTCAGCAGCCGGGTCCAGTGGGTCCAAAGCGCGCTGTGCGCGATCGTTCGCCCGTCGACGCGCACCCGCTCGCGCCGCTGGGTCAGCACTTCCGGCCAGAAATCAGCGAGGCCGCTTATCACCGTTTGAACCGCTTGGTTCAGCACTCCTACCCGCCGGGCGGGGACGGAAATGCACAAATGCGCTTCCGTGACGAAAGGCTGTGCAAGGACCCCGCAATACTTTGCCATCAGCTCGCCCGCCGCCCCGAAGGCGGCCCACTCGCTGCCGTCGAGACCGAGCGTGCTTGGCCGTTTTTCGAGCCACAGCCTGATTTCGATGCCACCGCCGAGCTTGGCGAGGGCACGGACCGTAGACGCTGTGGCCTGGAACATCTGTTCTGCGCGCACATCGGACTCGGCGACCCGGTTCGACGGCCGCATGCGCAGCGTGACCGCGTAGTGTGTGCCATTGCGCACATGATCGATGACGATCGCGCGGCGCTCTGGGTCCCAGCCCCGAAACCCAACGAGATCCGCTGCCGTCACGCCGCCGAGGCGTCCGACGACGGCGTGACGTACACGCGGCACCGCCGCGACTGCTGCGCCAACACCGGCGAGTGCGGTTGCTACTGCGCCAGCCGCAATGATGAGCCCGCTCCCGCTGTCCTGTCCGACGAGCTCGGCGAGGCGAGCCGCCGACACCGGATCGAGCGGAAACCCAGTCATCGGCTGTAGCGCCCTGTCAGATAGGGCGCTGCGAAATTACCGAACATAACTTCGCGCCAATACGTGTTGCGCTGCCATTTCGCCCGCAACCACATATGCACGCCAGCCGAGCCGAACACGAGCAACCAACCGAACGGCGTCACAAAGATGCCAATTGCCGCGCCGCTGAACACAAAGACCAAAACATGGATCATCATGAACGGCAGCCACACACCAAAAATCACCGGCGGATAAGCAATCGCCGGTGATATCGGTGATGGTCCGCTGACT
>JAAFHH010000267.1 GCA_013297545.1 Alphaproteobacteria bacterium | reverse complement strand
CGGGGCTACTGCTGCCGGCTCGTTGGTGCGCAGCATGGCTTGCGCTTCGTCCTTGGTCTGCGCGACCGAGACCGTGACGCCGACCGACACTTCCGGGTGCAGCTGACAGCGGACCACGTGCACGCCCGTCGTCTTGATCGGCTTTTCGATGATGATCTGGGCGCGGTTCACGGTGAACCCGCCTTCGGTCACGCCTTCGGCGATGTCACGCGCGGTGACGGAGCCGAACAGCTGACCGCTCTCACCAGCCTGACGCACCAGCGCCAGGGTGACGCGGGTCATCTTGCCGGCGACTGCTTCGGCTTCTTCGCGGCGCTTCAGATTGTCAGCAACCAGTTGCGCCTTGCGGGCTTCGAACTGCTGCTTGTTGGCGTTGGTGGCCCGCAAGGCCTTCTTCTGAGGCAGCAGGAAGTTGCGGGCATAGCCCGGGCGGACGCGAACGACATCGCCCATTTGCCCGAGCCGCTCGATGCGTTCGAGCAGAATGACTTCGACCATGGTTTTCTCCTTACCCTCGATCCGGCGGCGTCATCAGCTTCTGCCGGAATTGCATCACTTGATCGACCAGACCAACCAGCGCCACCAGCGCCAGCGGCCACACAAACACCAGGATCGCGCCGTATGCGACCCCCAACACCAGTCCCCGCCGGCCGGAGCGCTTGGCCAGCGCATGCAGCACTGCCAAACCACCGAACACGAACGCCACACCGAGGATCACCGCCACGTTCTGACCGAGGAACCCGATCGTACCCGAAGCTGCGACACCGATGATGCCCGCCACTGCCGTCGCCCCGATCAACCAGCGCGGCAACTCAAGCTCGGTCAGGCGCAGCGGTGGCCGCTGGGCCCAATCAAGCTTGCGCACCATCGTCTGAGCGAGCAGGCCCACCACCATCAGCATGCCGAACCACGACAAGCAGATGAGGGCCGGCAACTGCACCATCAGGCGCAGCACCGATTCGACCTCAAGGCTCGGCTGCGCCATCATTTCCGCCAGCTGTGCGCGACCGCCGGCGACCAGCCGTTCGGTCATCGCATCGGTGCCGAAGCCGATGGCCGCAAGGCCAGCAACCGCGAGCACCCCGAGCGCGATCATCGCCAGCACCACCCGGTCCGCACCCGACCACACCACCTGACCCGCGGTGTTCACCCGGGTCGATAGCGCAGCGCGGCCAAGTGCTAGAGCTGGCACCAGGACCAGGGCGGCGTAGACCGCCGCCAAAATCCAGCTACCAGCCGGGATCAGCACCAACAGAGCGGTTGCTCCGGCGATGCCAAGCAGGCCTGCCGGCAGCCCGAGGGCCGCGATGCCAAGCGGTGCGCCCGCGATGTAGATCAGCACGAACGCCAACGGTGACCCGGTGGTGATCGAGGCGAACAACATCGCAGACAGCGTGCCAAGCCCGAACGCAATCACGACCGCGCGCATGCCTTTGGGGCTCGGCGCGGACGCGATCGGGTCCGGGGTGGCGGAGGACATGATACTGTCTAGCGTACGAGGTACGGCAGCAGCGCCAGGAAGCGGGCACGCTTGATGGCTTGCGCCAGCTCACGTTGCTTCTTGGCCGACACGGCCGTGATGCGCGACGGCACGATCTTGCCGCGTTCCGACAGGAAGCGCTGCAGGAGCTTGATGTCCTTGTAATCGATCTTCGGCGCGTTGTTGCCCGAGAACGGGCAGGACTTGCGACGACGGAAGAACGGGCGACGCCCGCCGCCGGCACCACCACGACGGCCTTCGCGGCCTTCGGTTGGGCTTGCTGCTTCGATGCTCATTATTCCATCCCCCGATCGCCACGGCCCATGCCATCACCACGGCCCATACCGTCACCGCGGCCCATGCCATCGCCACGGCCCATGCCGTCGCCACGACCGCCGCCCATGCCATCGCCATCGCCTTCATCCCGGCGGCGACGACCATCGCGTTCACCCTTGTTCTGCATCATCGCGGACAAGCCTTCTTCCAGCTCGTCGACGCGCACGGTCTGGAAGCGCAGGACGTCTTCATTCAGACGCATGGTGCGTTCCATCTCGATGACCGCGGGGGCTGCGCTGTCGATGTTGAACAGCACGTAGTGACCCTTGCGGTTCTTCTTGATGCGATAGGCCAGGGACTTCAGGCCCCAGTATTCGGTTTTCGCCACCGTGCCACCTTGGGCGGTCAACACCCCGGTGAACTGTTCGGTGAGCGCTTCGACTTGCGCGACGGAAATGTCCTGGCGCGCAATCAACACGGTTTCGTATAACGCCACTGTCTTGCACTCCCTATGGCTATTGACGGCCCGGCGTTGGTCTCGGATCGAAACAAACGGATCGGGCCTAGCCGGCTGAGCCGGCAAGGAGCAAGGCCGCGCACTATACGGATCTGCCGCGGCCACGCAAGGCCTCCCGTTGCTTTTTCTTGACACTGCTCCCCCGGCTGGCCAGTGCTAACCGCCGGTTTCAGCACCAAAGGTAGACCCATGTCGACGATCGCCTTCATGTTTCCCGGTCAGGGCAGTCAGGCCATCGGCATGGGGGTGGCCCTGGCCGAAGCCTTCCCGGTCGCGCGCGTGGTGTTTGAAGAGGTCGATCACGCGCTCGACCAGCACCTGTTCCGCTTGATGCGCGAGGGGCCGGAAGACGACCTCACCCTGACCCGCAATGCCCAGCCCGCCTTGATGGCGGTCAGTGTGGCGGCGACCCGGGTGCTCGAACACATGGTGCACCGCCCGCTCGGGGTGATTGGCGGGGCAGCGCTCGGCCATTCGCTGGGGGAGTGGTCAGCTCTGGTCGCGACCGGTGCGTTCACCCTTGAAGCAGGGGCCCGCCTTCTGCGCCGGCGCGGTGAGGCGATGCAAGCAGCCGTGCCGGTGGGGGCCGGTGCGATGGCGGCGATTCTGGGCCTTGAGCTCGCTGCCGTGCAGAAACTCTGTGCAGAGGCCGCCCAAGGGGATGTGGTCGCCGCCGCCAACGACAATGGCGGCGGGCAGGTGGTGATCTCTGGCAGTGCAGACGCCGTCGCGCGCGCAGTCCAGCTCGCCCCATCCCACGGCGCCAAGCGCGCGATCCCGCTCAATGTCTCCGCTCCCTTCCATTGCCAACTGATGCGCCCGGCGGCGGACGCGATGGCGGAAGCCTTGGGCGAGGTGACGATCCTCGAGCCATCCCTGCCGATCATCACGAATGTCAGTGCCGCACCAACCCGTGATCCCGATGAAATCCGCGAACTTTTGATCGCGCAGGTGACCGGCACCGTGCGCTGGCGCGAGTGTGTCGCCGTGCTGCCGGAGCTTGGCATCAGCCGGGTGGTCGAAGCTGGCTCCGGCAAGGTGCTGCAGGGTCTGGCCAAGCGGATTGTGAAAGACCTGGAAACCATCCCGCTCGGCACGCCCGAAGAGGCCGAAGCACTGGCGAAATCCTTATAGGGAGAAGGCGATGTTTGATCTGACTGGCAGCGGTGCCGTCGTCACCGGTGCATCCGGCGGGATTGGGGCTGCGATCGCAACGGCACTGCACGCTCAAGGGGCGAGCGTGCTGCTGACCGGCACGCGCGTCGCCCCGCTCGAAGCCCTGGCAGCGCATCTGGGCGAGCGGGCGATCGTCTGCCCGGCGGATCTCAGCGATCCGGCCGCCAGCGATACCCTGATTGCGGAGGCTGAACGCCTGCTGCCGCGCTTCGATATCCTGGTCAACAACGCTGGCCTCACCCGCGACACGCTGTTGCTGCGCATGAAGGATGCGGATTGGGAGACAGTGCTCGCGGTCAACCTGACCGCGGCGATGCGGCTTGCCCGCGCCTCGGTCAAGGGCATGATGAAGCGCCGCAGTGGGCGGATCATCTCGATCGCCTCGATCGTTGGGGTCACCGGCAATGCTGGGCAGACCAACTACGCCGCCTCCAAGGCCGGCCTGATCGGGTTTTCCAAAGCACTGGCGCAAGAAGTGGCCGCCCGCGGCATCACGGTGAACACCATCGCACCCGGCTTCATCGTCACCCCGATGACCGATGCCTTGAGCGAGGATCAGAAATCGGCGCTGACCCAACGCATCCCGCTCGGGCGCCTGGGTGCACCGGACGACGTGGCGGCGGCTGCCGTCTACCTCGCGAGCCCGAGTGCCGGCTGGGTCACCGGCCAGACGCTGCACGTCAACGGCGGCATGGCGATGATCTAGGCGGGTGCCACCCGGAACGTGCGCTTGCCGGCGGTCTTCGCCGCGTACATCGCGGCATCGGCGCGTTTGAGGGTGTCGTCGGGGGCTTCCGCGGCCCCCTCGCTGACTGCAACCCCAATGCTGCAGCCGATGCCATCGCCGATGGTTTCGATCGCCGCGACCAGACGCTCGGCCAAGCCAGCGGCGACCGCCTCAATGCGGGCGGGATCGGCGATCAGGCAGATCGCGAACTCGTCGCCGCCGAGCCGCCCGATCAGATCACTGCCGCGCACGGTCGCCCGCAGCACCGCGGCGGCCTGGGTCAAAACCTGGTCGCCGCGCGCGTGGCCGAAGCGGTCGTTCACGGCTTTGAAGCCATCGAGGTCGATCAACAGGTAGGCCAAGCGCTGGCCGATCTCCCCCGCGCGCTGGTGCTTGGCGTTCGATCCATCGGTGAACAAAGCCCGCCCGGCGAGCCCGGTCAGCGGATCGTGGCGGGCGAGGTCGAGGGCGACTTCCGTTGCGCTGGCCGCGCGGCCGATGCGGCTGCTCCACACCCAGATCAGCAGCATCACCGCCAGCATCGCGATCACCTTGCCCGCGGCCAGCAGAGCGTGGTTGCGCCAGTCATGCAGCGCTACCTCGACCGGGATACCAGCCAGCGCCACCAATCCATAGTCCGGCACGACGCGGTAGCTGGCATAGCGACTTACCCCATCGAGAGGTGACACTGAAATCAAGTCCCCTGTCGGTGCGCGGGGCAGGTGTTGTTGAAACAGTGGGCCGCTGTGGATGTTACCGCCGAGCGCGCTGATTATCGGGGGCATCCTGGCTACAACATCGCCGTTCAGCCGGTAGATGCCAATCAGTGGCTGGATCCCGAAATCGAGCAATGTCAGCGTTGCCGTCAAGTTCAGCGTTGGTACGCCTACGCCGACGACACCAGCGAATGCGCCGTTCGCGTCGCGCAGCGGTTTGCTCACCGTGAATACTAGCCCGCTGCCAGTGCGCGACTCAATTGTTGTGCCGATGTAGATCCCATCACCACGCCGGCCTGCCCGGAAGTAGTCGCGATCGCTGACGTTGATCGATCGTACCGGGAACACCGTGGTTC
>JAAFHH010000268.1 GCA_013297545.1 Alphaproteobacteria bacterium | reverse complement strand
ATCGAAAACCACCAGCACTTAAAGGCGGAATTGATGGCGAAGGGCCATCGTTTCGATACCGAAACAGATACGGAAACCGTCGTCCATCTGCTGACCGATCTGCTGGCGACTGGCCGCGCGCCGGAACAGGCGGTGTTCGAAGCGCTGGCCCGCATCGAAGGCGCCTTTGCGATTGCTGTATTGTTTCGTGACCAGAACGATCTGCTGATCGGTGCGCGCCGCGGCAGTCCGCTGGTGGTCGGCCAGGGCGAGGGCGAGCAGTACTTGGGCTCCGACGCGCTGTCGATCGGGCCCTTGTCCCGGCGCATTCAGTTCCTGGACGAGGGCGATGTCGCCGTGCTGACGCCGGAGCGCGCGGCAACCTACCGCCCCGATGGCGCGCCGGTGCAGCGCAGCGTCCAGGTGGTGGAGTTCTCCGGCGCGTTGGTTGGCAAGGGCAATCACCGGCACTTCATGGAAAAGGAAATCCACGAGCAGCCCTCAGTGATTGGCGAAGCCGTGGGTGCGATTGTCGCCACGGCCACCCGCCAGGTCAGCCTGCCGCCGCTGCCGCGGGCGTTTGCCGAGATCGACCGGCTGTCCATCATCGCCTGCGGCACGTCCTACTACGCCGGCCTGGTCGCGAAGTACTGGTTCGAACAGCTGGCACGCTTGCCGGTCGATATCGATGTGGCGTCCGAATATCGCTACCGCGATCCGATCGTCTCGCCCAAGGGCTTGAGCCTGTTTCTATCGCAATCGGGCGAGACGATCGACACGCTGTCGGCCCTGCGCCACGTCAAGGCAGCGGGTGGGCGCACGCTGGCACTGACCAATGTCGCGACCTCGACCATGGCGCGCGAAGCCGACGGCGTGCTGCCGCTGCGCGCCGGGGTCGAGATCGGCGTCGCGTCGACCAAGTGCTTCATGGCGCAGCTGACCCTGCTCGCCGGCATGGCGCTGGCGGCTGGAGTGGAGCGCGGCACTTTGGAGCGCGACCGCGCCGTGCGGCTGACCCAAGCGCTGGTCGAAGTGCCCTCGCGCTTGGCGGAAGTGATCCAGCGCCTGGAAGCGTCGGAGACCTTCAACACCATCGTCGAGGCCGTGGCGGCGGCGCGCGATGTGCTCTACCTCGGCCGCGGTACCGGGTTTCCGATCGCCATGGAAGGTGCGCTCAAGCTGAAGGAAATCAGCTACATCCACGCCGAGGGTTATGCCGCCGGCGAGATGAAGCACGGGCCGATCGCACTGATTGAAGAGGCGATGCCGGTGATCGTCGTCGCCCCCTCCGGCCCCTGGTTCGACAAAACCGCCTCCAACGTGCAGGAGGTCGCAGCCCGGCGCGGCCACGCGATTGTGCTGACCGATCCGGCTGGTGCGCGCGCCTTCGCCGGGGTGGCGCGCGCCGTGATTGAACTGCCGGAGATCGATCCTTTTGTGGCTCCCTTGCTCTATACCGTGCCGATCCAGCTGCTCGCCTACCGGGTGGCGGTGCGCAAGGGTACGGACGTCGACCAGCCGCGCAATCTCGCCAAATCCGTCGTTGTGGAGTAGCCGATGGCCCTCATTCAGCCCGTCATCCTGTCCGGCGGCTCGGGCCAACGGTTGTGGCCGATGTCACGCGCGGTCTACCCGAAGCAGTTCCTGCCGCTGGTGACATCACGCCCGATGCTGGCCGAAACCGCGGTGCGCTTGGGTGCGGGCGCGCTGTTCTCCGCGCCGTTGCTGATCGCCAACGAAGACCACCGCTTTGTCGTGGCCGAACAGCTGCGCCACGCCCAGATCACGCCGGCCGCGATTGTGATCGAACCGATCGGCCGTAACACGGCTGCCGCGGTCGCAACCGCCGTGCTGCTGGCGGCGGACCCGGCACAGCTTTTGCTGATCGCACCGTCTGACGCGGTGATCCGCGATCGCGCGACCTTCCACCGCGCCGTCGCGGTCGGCCGGGACGCGGCCGTTGCGGGTCGGATCGTCACCTTCGGCATCACACCGACCCGGCCGGAAATCGCCTACGGCTACATCAAGCACCACGCGGCCGCCGAGTTGGTGGCAGCCCCCGTGGTGCGGTTCGTGGAAAAGCCGGACCAAGCAACCGCAGCGGCCTACCTGGCTGAGGGCGGCTACGCCTGGAATTCCGGCATGTTCTTGTTCCGCGCCGATGTGATGCGCGCAGAGCTAGAGCGCCTGCAGCCGGCCCTGGTCGCCCAGGTCGCCCAGGCGATAGCAGCGGCCGCCCACGACCTCGACTTCGTGCGCCTGGACCGTACGGCGTTCCAAGCCTGTCCAGATCTACCGATCGACGTCGCGGTGATGGAACAGACCAGCCTTGCGAGCGTCGTGCCGGTCTCCATGGGGTGGAGCGATGTCGGGTCTTGGGAGGCGCTGTGGGAGGTGAGCGAGCAGGATGGCGACGGCGTGGTCGCGATCGGCGATGTGCTGGCGCTTGACAGCCGCAACAGCTACCTGCGCTCGGCCGATGGCCGCTTGGTCGCGGCGGTGGGGGTGGACGATCTGGTGGTGATCGCAACCGACGACGCCGTGTTCGTCTGCCCGCGCGCCCGGTCCCAAGACGTCAAGCTGGTGGTGGCAGAGCTGAAAGCCCGCGGCCGGCCGGAGGCGTTGGGCCACACCAAAGTCTACCGGCCCTGGGGCAGCTACCAGACCGTGGACCTTGGGGAGCGCTTTCAGGTCAAGCGCCTGGAGGTGAAGCCCGGCGCCAAGCTCTCCTCCCAAATGCATCACCACCGCGCCGAGCATTGGATTGTCGTCCACGGCACCGCCAAGGTGACCCGGGATGAGGAAGAGCTGTTGGTGTTCGAAAACCAATCGATCTACCTGCCGATGGGCACGCGCCACCGGCTGGAGAACCCGGGCAAAGTGCCGCTGCACTTGATCGAAGTGCAGTCCGGCAGCTACCTCGGCGAGGATGACATCGTGCGCTTCGACGACGTCTATGGCCGCGGCTGATCCGGTCTATGCCGCGCTGATCCGCCAGGGGACGCGCGGGCCGGTGCGCAAGGACGTCACGCCGATCTTTGCGGACGCGGCTGCGTTCCAAGCGCTGATCGCGGACCTCGACCAGAAGACCGCCGAGTTCGGCGCTGATGCGGTTGCCTGCCTCGATGCGCTGGGCTTCGTGCTGGGCTCAGCACTGGCATACCGGACGAAGCGGCCACTGGTGCTGATCCGCAAGGCCGGCAAGCTGCCGGTTGCCGCAGCGGACCAGAGTTTCGTCGACTACACCGGCGCGGCCAAAGCGCTCGAGATCGCGACCGACCGCGGCTTGCCGGGTGCGAATGTGCTGCTGATCGATGACTGGATTCAAACCGGCGCCCAGATCAACGCCGCGATCCAGCTGATCGAGGCCGCCGGTGGGCGGATCGCTGGGATTGCCGCGATCCAGATTCGGGAGAACGACCAAACCCGGCCGATTCTGGGCCGCTACCCCTGGGTGCGGTTGCTGGCGCCTTAGTTCAGGGAGCGGGTTGGCAGCGGGGTCACTACCTCGGCTGGCAGGTCTGTGCTGCGCCCTGCGCGCCGGGCGTACTCTTCGCCACGGGCGGGATCGACAGCAAGACCTGGCGGTGCGCAAATGAAGCCGGCCGCCCGCAAGCGACGCCCAGTGGTTTCCCAACCAAAACACAGTGTTTTCACACTTCCCACTGTCGTCTCGAAGGCGATCCAGCGTCCCGCCGTGATGCCATGGCTGTAACTGCCATTGGCAATCGGCTCAAGCTGCTGGTTGCGAAATCTCGGCCAGCCTTGAGTCGTCGCTAGAGCGCCGCTTGCTCTCACTGCGCAGCCAACGCGGGTTGAGTGAACCACCATTTGACCTTGCCACCCTGATAGCGAAATCAGCGCTTCATCACTGTCGCCGCTGCAGCCATCCCCCGAAATTGCCTGCCCTGAGAATGTCCACGCGCGTGTAAACGGCTTGCCGCTACCGTACACGAGCGTACTGGCCGTCGGGTCGCCGAGTTGCTGGGGCTCCTGCGCTCGAGCGTCGGGTGGGACGGTGACGCAGATCAGGGCTACTGCGCAGGCAGCTACCAACAACCGAAAGCGCATCTCGGCCTCGCTGATTTTTGTTTAGTTGATGAATACCTGAAGAAGGCTACAGATAGCGAAGGATGCCCGTCAACAACAAACCCTCCCACGGCTGGGCCGGGGAGGGTTTGCAAGCGCGACCCCGAGGGGATCGCGAGTGAACTAGCCCTGGCGCGCCTTGAAGCGCGGGTTGGACTTGTTGATCACGTAGACACGGCCCTTACGGCGCACGATGCGGCAGGCCTTGTGGCGCGTCTTCATGGTCTTCAGGGAATTGACGATCTTCATCACACGAACTCCGCGGTCGGCACCGCTTCAGCTTGGGGCTGGTCAAGAGGCGCGGAAATTAGTGAGCCGCCCCCCAGCTGTCAAGCCCCTACAGCTGCACCGACACCTCACCAAACCCATCGAATTTAGCGGTCAGCAGATCGCCCGCAGCCGCCTTGTAGAGGCCGGTGCAGCTGCCGGTCATCACGATGTCGCCGGCGGCCAATCCAGGCCCCGTGCGCAGCTTGTTGGCGAGCCAGAGCAGTGCCTTGGCCGGCCCGCCTTCGGTTGCGACACCGGCACCGCGCACCTTGCTTTCGCCGTTGACGTGGAGCTCCACCAGCACGTCCGCCAGATCCACCTTCGCTGGCTTCGGCACGCCCGGACCGACGATGCAGTAGCCATTGCCACCCATATCCGCGATCACGCTCGAGATGCCAGCACCAATCCAATCGGCAAAGCGTGGCTCCACCACTTCGATCGCCGCGTGCACCGTGCCAACGGCGGCCTGCACCTCGTCCAGGCTGTAGTCGGTCGCCCGCGCGGGCAGGGCGCTGCTCAGCTTCAAGCAGAACTCGCTCTCCACCCCGCGCACCCGCATCACGCCGCCGGGCAGGGTCGTGCCGCTCTCCACCACGCGGGAGGTGAAGATCAACGACGCGAACGGCGACAGCGTCTTGAACATCCGGCGCGCGCCTGAGTTGGTCGCCCCGATCTTCCAGCCGCAGGTGCCGAAGCCCAGCTGGTCGGCGACCAGCCGCTGCACCTTGTAGCCCTCAGCGGGCGTGCGCGGGCGGCGGTCGTCGGTCAGATGCGCAAGCGCGTCACCGGTTTGATAGGCCTCAACGATCGCGTCGGCAGCGCGGGTCAAGCGCGAAGGGCGTGGGCTCATCGGTAGAGTTGCTCCGGCAACCAGAGGGCAATGGCGGGGAAGAGGTACATCAAGATCATG
>JAAFHH010000265.1 GCA_013297545.1 Alphaproteobacteria bacterium | reverse complement strand
TTGCACGACGGCTTGTGGTTCCACCTCTCCACCCCGGCCGACGTGGCGGTGGCGGCCGGCTACCTCGCGGAAGAGCGGTTGGTCTAGCCCCTCACGCCGCCCGCAGGCGCGCGACGAGGGATGCCACCTGAGAGCGCAGCTGGTCGGCACTGGATGCCAAGCTCTGGGCCAGCCGTTCGGTGGTCGCAGCCGACACGCCCGTGCGTTCGGCGTCTTTGCGCACGTCAACGATGGTGTCGCTGACGTTGCCTGTGCTGATCGCCGCTTCGCCGATCGTGCGGGCGATTTCCTGGGTCGCGGCCCCCTGCTGCTCGACGGCGGCTGCGATGGTCGCGGTGATGCCATCGACATCACTGATCGTGGTGGCGATCGAGGCAATCGCGTCGACTGCGCGGCCGGTTTCGGCTTGGATGCTGGCGACTTGGGTTTGGATGTCGTTGGTCGCCTGCGCGGTCTGGTTGGCGAGGTTCTTCACCTCGGACGCGACGACGGCAAAGCCCTTCCCGGCCTCGCCGGCGCGGGCGGCTTCGATGGTGGCATTCAGCGCCAGCAGATTGGTTTGCGCGGCGATTGCTTGGATGAGGTTCACCACCTCCCCAATCCGGCGCGACGCAACAGCCAGGCTTTCGATTGTGGTGTTGGTGTCCCGCGCTTGATCAACTGCTTGGCCAGATACGGTGCGGGCCCGCTGCAGCTGGCTTGAGATCTCCCGGATCGAGGCACTCAGTTCTTCGGCGGCAGACGCCACGGTTTCCACTGAGCCGGTTGCCTGTTCAGACGCTGAGCTCACCAAGCCAACCCGGTCGATCGTGCCACCGACGATGCCGGTGACTTCCTGTGCAGCACTGCGCAGTTGTTCGGCACTGGCGGCGAAGGTGGCGGCAACATTGCCAACGTCTTGTTCAAACGTGTGGCCAAGGGTTGCGAGTTCGCTGCGGCGCTTGGCTTCGGCGGCGTCGCGTTCGGCTTCCTGGGCCGCGGTCAATTCGGTGATGCGGCTGCGGTCCTGGCGGAACACCTCGACCGCGCGGATCATTGAGCCCAGCTCATCGCTGCGATCACTGCCCGCAAGCGGTGCGACCGGTCGATCGGCGACCAGGTCGGTCATCGCTTGTTCGAGCGTGCGGATCGGGGCCAAGGCGCGGCGGCGCAACAAAATCACCAGCACCACCACCAGGACGGCGAGCACTGCCATCGCGATGTTGGCAAGCGTCGTCCAGAACCGCTTGGTTGCCGTGGCTGCCGCGATTTCCTGCGCGGTGCGGGCCTCCAGCAGCTCAAAGAACCGATGCACTGGCGCCATGATCTCGGCCTTGAAACCGTGATACTCCGGCGAATGCACCAAGCGCCGCGCGAGCTCAAGGTCTGGCGGGCGCCGCTCATTAAACTCGCGCCCACCCTGCGGACGGAAGAGGCCCTTGACCGCATTCATGGCAACGGTTTCGAGGTCGATCAACCCATCGGAATTCGCTTGCGCTTGGCGCAGGGCAGCGAATTCCTCGGCGGTGAACCCGGCTGCCTGCATCAGGCCTTGCAACGGCACCGTCGCACCGTCACCGCGTGGCTTTTGCGGGTTGGCAGCCAGGAAATCCCAGTAGATCCGGTGGTAGTCCAACGGCCGCGGCGCCTTGCCGTTGCGGATGTCGATCACCTGATTGTACTGCGCTTCCCACTTGGCATCACCGGTGACGACATAGGTGCGGGCGAGCCGCGTCAAGTCATCGGACGATTGCCGCAGTTCGTCCGCCAGCAGGTAGGACTGGTAGCGGCGTTCATAAGCATCCGTCACTGCCTGTTCGGAGCGCGACTCCATCACGGTGGTGCCGATCAGTACCGCCATTACAGCCAAAACTAACGCGGTCAACAGACCGAATACCCGTGACAGTGACATGCTTTAGCTCTCCCGCGCTTGGACGCATGTGCGGATGCCCAAGCAAAGAAAGCAATAGCCATGCCAATGAAGAATTTGTGTCGAGGTCGAAATCAACCGCTGATTAGGGTCGTTTGTCGCCACCGCGCGCCAGTGGTTCGAACAACAGCTCGCCGATCTGGCAGAAATTCACCAGCATGCGGTCTTCGCGCCCGCCGTCAGCGAACACCACTCGCGCATCGTAGAGGCAGCGATTGTCGTTCGGGGCTTCGAATTCGTAGCGTTCACCATCCGCCAGCGGCTGGCTGAGCCGGTTCGGCCCCCAATTCGCCTCCGCGACGGCAGAGATGTGGAGGGCCGTCACCGGTCGCCCGGTGCGGTTGATCACACTGACCGACGCGGGCGTGCGATCCGGTGCCTCGCCATCGACCTGGTCGATCACGACGACATCGACGACACACAGATCAAGCCCAGGGCGAACCGCCTCGCCGCCGCCAGCGGTGCGGACGATGACGTCGGCACTGCACTGACCCGCTGCGGGGCGCGGCACGAAGAAGCTCAAGCCCGGGTCGAGCGAGACCGGGCCGAAGCGATCCTCGCCGCGATCGGAACCGGCACCGGGCCGGGTGATGTAGAGGTGCAGCAGGGTCGAGGTGGTGGCATTCTCTAACCGCCAGGACCGCGCCTGGGCAGCCGTGACTTCCGCTTGGGTCAGCACCACCTCCGGCGTGGCGCAGACATCGACATTGCGGCGGATCACCTCCGGCCCCGGCTTTAGGATCAAGCGCAGATCATAGGTGCACGCCGGGCCGGGCCGGCGGACCTCGTGGCTGGCGCCAGCCGCAATGGTCGCCGCCCCCAAAAGATCATCGCGCCATTCATTCGCCCCGACTTGGCCGAGATAGAGCGCGAACACTTCCTGGTCGGTGGCATTGCGCACCGTGACCGGGGCTTGTGCAAACGCCGGCAGGCTGAGCGCTGACAGCGCGAGGGCGAACAGGATACGCATGGCTACAAACTCTCCACGACCAGGTTGTGGTTGGAATAGATGCAGATGTCGGCCGCAATGCCCATCGCCTTGCGCGCAATCGCGTCTGCGTCGAGGTCCATATCGATCAGAGCCCGCGCAGCGGCGAGTGCGAAGGCACCGCCGGAGCCGATCGCGATCAGCCCATGTTCCGGCTCCAGCACGTCACCGGTGCCGGACAGCAACAAGGACACTTCCTTGTCGGCAACGGCCATCATGGCTTCCAAGCGACGCAAGAACCGGTCCGTGCGCCAATCCTTGGCGAGTTCCACGCAGGCACGGGTCAGCTGGGTTGGGTACTGCTCGAGCTTGGCTTCCAGGCGTTCGAACAAGGTGAAGGCATCGGCCGTCGCCCCTGCAAACCCAGCGATCACCGCCCCGCCGGCGAGCCGGCGCACCTTGCGCGCATTCGCTTTCAGCACGGTGTTGCCCAAGGTCACCTGACCGTCGGCCGCCATGACGACTGATCCAGCCTTGCGCACGCACAATACCGTGGTGCCATACCAGGCATGCGGATTGCTATGATCGATCACCCGTCCTGCTCCTTCCACCGTGTCCGCAACGGTGTGACACTGATCGCCTGCGGCCTGCAACCACTGCCATCCTCTACCCGGCCGGCACACTTGCTGCTACAAGCCGGTCCCCCGACCAGGAGCATCTGCTGCCATGCGCACCGCCACTGTCAACCGCGCGACCAAAGAAACCCGCATCGACGCGACAGTAAATCTGGATGGCACCGGTGTCGCCAAGGTCGCAACCGGTATCGGCTTTCTGGATCATATGCTGGAGCAGTTGGCCAAGCACGGGCTGTTCGACATCACGGTCGCGGCGGAAGGCGATCTGCACATCGACTATCACCACACGACTGAAGATGTCGGCATCGTGCTCGGCCAAGCGTTCGCGACTGCCATGGGCGACCGGGTTGGTCTGACGCGCTACGGCGATGCGCTGATCCCGATGGACGAGACCTTGAGCCGGGTGGCGCTGGACGCCTCCAACCGGCCGTACTTGATTTGGAAGGTCAGCTTCAGCCGCGACAAGCTGGGCACCATGGACACCGAACTGTTCAAGGAATGGTTCCAGGCCTTCGCCCAGAATGCCGGCCTGACGCTGCACGTCGAGTGTCTCTACGGCGAGAACAACCACCACATTGTGGAGAGCTGCTTTAAGGCGTTGGCCCGCGCACTGCGCCAAGCCCTCACGCTCGATCCCCGGATGGCGGGGCAAGTGCCGTCGACCAAGGGCGTGCTGTGAGCGTAGCGCTGGTTGACTACGGCTCCGGCAACCTGCGCTCGGCAGCAAAAGCACTCGAGCGGGCGGCGGCGAATGCGGGCGGGCGCGAGCGCGTGGTGATCACCGCAGACCCTGACGAAGTCCGCCGTGCCGATCGCATCGTGCTGCCCGGCCAAGGCGCGTTCGGTGCCTGCCGGGCGGGCTTGCATGGCGTGCCCGGCCTGGCGGATGCGATCGTGGAGGCAGTCACCACCCGCGGCCGGCCGTTCCTTGGCATCTGTGTCGGCATGCAGCTGATGGCGGATGCTGGTCTGGAGCACGGCCGCCACGCGGGCTTCGGCTGGATTGCCGGCGCGATCGAGGCGATGCACGTCGCCCCGCGGAAGCTGCCGCACATGGGCTGGAACACGCTCACGCTGGATCAGCCGCACCACCCGTTCCTGCGCGGCATCAAGACTGGCGACTACGTCTACTGGGTGCACAGCTACGCCTGGACCGGCCTGCCGGCATCGGCCCAGCTGGCGCATACGGACTATGCCGGGCCGGTCGTTGGCATCGTCGGCCACGGCACGGCGGTCGGCACGCAATTTCACGTCGAGAAAAGCCAAGGCGTTGGCCTGCAGCTGCTCGCCAACTTCCTGACCTGGGCACCATGAACCTTTATCCCGCGATTGATCTGAAGGATGGCCGCTGCGTGCGGCTGCTGCGCGGCGCCATGGACCAGGCGACGGTCTATGCCGACGACCCGGCCGCCCAAGCCCGGCAGTTCGTTGCCGCTGGGTGCACCTGGTTGCACGTGGTCGACCTCGATGGCGCGATCGCCGGCAAGCCGGTGAACCACGCCGCGGTGTCTGCGATCTTGGCCGCGGTTGAAGTGCCGGTGCAGCTGGGTGGTGGCATTCGCGATGCCGAGGCCGTCAAGCGCTGGCTGACCGCCGGGGTGGCGCGCGTCATCCTCGGCACCTTGGCGCTGCGCGCGCCAGAGACCGTGCGCACGCTCGCCCGCCAGCACCCCGGCCGCATCGTCGTTGGCATTGACGCGCGCGACGGCCGCGTGGCGGTGGAGGGTTGGGTGGAGGCAAGCGAAACGACCGCCCTCGACCTCGCGCGGCGTCTGGAAGATGCGGGTGTGGC
>JAAFHH010000266.1 GCA_013297545.1 Alphaproteobacteria bacterium | reverse complement strand
CCCAACCTCCCCCCGCTTGCGGGGGGAGGGGCTAGACTTCGAGGGAAGTGAAGTTAATCCCGAAAGATCGCGACCGTCTTGCCGCCGGCTTCCGTCATCGAGGCGCGGAACATGCCGTCCGTGTTGTAGGGCAACGCCACGCGGCCCCAGCGGTCGACCGCGACGAGGCCCGCGCCGCACTTCATCTGGTCGAGGTCGCGGATCATGCCAGCACAGGCCGGACCGAGCGACACGCCGCGGTAGGCGATGCGCACGGCGATTTCTTTGGCGGCAGCGAGGCGCAGCATGAATTCACCCTGTCCGGTCATGCTGACCGCGACCATCTCGTCGGCCCAGGTGCCAGCACCGGGGATCGGCGTATCGCCGACCCGGCCCGGCGTTTTGTTGGTGAAGCCGCCGGTTGAAGTGGCCGCGGCCAGGTGGCCGGCGCGATCAAGGGCGACGGCACCGACCGTGCCGTGACGCTGGGCGGCACTCGCCCCGTCCATCGATCCAGTGCGTTTTTGCAAGCGCTGCACCTCGGCCAAGGCCTGGCGGCGCTCCTCGGTCGAGAAGTAGCTCGGATCAACCATGGCGAGGCCGGCGGCTTCGGCCATGCGCTCGGCCCCCGGACCGGCGACCAGCACCTGCTCACCCCGCTCCATCACTTCGCGTGCCGCCAGGATCGGGTTGCGGATCCGCGTGACACCGGCAACGGCACCGGCATGCTGGCCCGTGCCGACCATGATGCAGGCGTCAAGCTCGTGGGTGCCAGCAGCGGTGAACACCGCCCCACGACCGGCGTTGAATTCGGGATCGTCTTCCAGCACCACCACAGCAGCAGCCACCGCCTCGACCGCCGGGCGGCCCGCGCGCAATTCCGCCCAGCCAGCGGTGAGCGCCCGGTCGAGGCCAGCGCGGATGCGGGCTTCGCGCTCGGCGCTAAGCTCGGCGCGGCTGGGCGTGCCGCAACCGCCGTGCAGTGCGAGCGCGATCGGTGATGCCATGGCTGGTTCTCCTCCTCGGCAGTGCTTGGCTGATCCGGGCGGACCGGTCAACCACCTACACGGTCGGGGGTGCGAGTGTGGTGCGGGCGAGGCCGAAGCGCGCCACCAGCGCGGTCGCGAGGCTCATCGCCGCCATCGCCCAGAACGCCTCAGGCCCAAAGGCGCCATAGAGGTGGCCGGAGGCGAGTGCCACCAACCCGCCGCCGATGCTGATCGGCAGGGCTGCATAGAGTGTGCCCGCGGTCGCCGCCCGGTCGGGCGGAGCGGTCAAGCGTAAGACTTCGATCGCCGCGACATGGGCGGCCCCAAAGGTGAAGGCGTGCAGCAGCTGGAGCGCGACGATCGCGATCGGATCAGTCGCGAGCGGCAGCAGCAGCCAGCGCACGATCCCAGCGACGCCTGCGATCTGCAGCAGGCGGGCGGGGCCAAGGCGGGTCATCAGCGCGCGCCCACGCCAGAACAGCAGGATTTCGGCCAGCACGCCGACCGCCCAAAAGCCACCGATCCAGGCGGCGGAGAAGCCGCGTTCCACCCACATCAGCGTGCTGAAGCCGTACAGCATCATGTGCGTGCCCTGGGCGAGGCCGCAGGTGACGAACATCCAGGCGAGCGGCGGGTGGCGGATCAGCTGGGCCGTCGCCCGCAAGGCGATCTGGCGCGGTTGGCTCGGCGGGTCCGGCTGCAGCCACGCGATGGGGAGGATCAGCGCGACTGTCGCGACGCACAGCCAGACAATCCAGTCCGGATCGCGCCCAGTCAGCCACCAGCCGGCGACCGGGCCGGTGACCAGAAACGCGATCGACCCCCACAGCCGCACAGCACCATAGGTGACAGACGGGTCGTGCTTGGCAACCCGCAGGATCCAGACATCCGACAGCGGCACGATCGGCCCCCAGGCCGCGTTCATGATGCCGCTGAGGATCAACAGGGCGACGACGCCATACACCCAGCTGAACAGACCCAGCGTGATGACAACGGCGATGGTGGTAAGCGCCATCGGCAAGAACATCCGGCCATGGCGATCGGCCGCCGCACCCACCAGCGGCATCACCACGCCGCGCACGCCATTGCCGATCGCCATCGCAAGCCCGATCAGCATCGGGTCAAACCCGCGTGAGGTCAGGAACACCGGCCAAAACGGGATGTAGATCGCCGGGCAGAGGAACACCACGGCCGACAGCAAGGACAAGCGGGTGGCGGGCGACAGCATGGGTCATGTGACTACCCGATCCGCCGGGTCGCCACCACCCGGACCTTGCGGTTGGGTGGCCGGGATACGGACGCAATACCAGCCAAATAACGTCTCAAAGAAAGCCCCTCCCCCCGCTTGCGGGGGGAGGAGCATATTGGTGGATTCGGTGGCAAACCCTAAGCACTGTTGCTTGACATCATGCGGCGGGGCCGATCGCTCTGCCCGCTCACCCGGACCTTGCAGTCTGACCACGCCAGGGACCAAGCTGGCGGCCAGCCTAAGGGAGCCGCCCCATGATGTCCGACGCCGAAATCGCCAACGCCGCCACCTTGTTTTCCATTGAGGCGATCGGCGCCAAGCTCGGCATTCCCGCCGACGCGCTCTATCGCTATGGGCCTTACAAGGCAAAGCTCGCCCGGCTGTTTCTGGAGGATTTGGCCACCAAACCCCAAGGCAAGCTGGTGCTGGTGACCGCGATCAACCCAACCGCGGCCGGCGAGGGCAAGACCACCACCACCATCGGCCTGGGTGATGCGCTGGCACACATCGGCCAGCGGGCGGCGATTGCGCTGCGCGAGCCATCGCTTGGCCCCTGCTTTGGCGTCAAGGGCGGGGCGGCTGGTGGCGGCTATGCGCAAGTCGTGCCGATGGACGAGATCAACCTGCACTTCACCGGCGACTTCCACGCGATCGGGGCGGCGAACAACCTGCTGGCCGCCTTGATCGACAACCACATGTACTGGGGCAACGGGCTCGGCCTCGATCCAAGGCGGATCAGCTGGCGGCGGTGCTTGGACATGAACGACCGGGCTTTGCGCCAGATCACGGTTGGGCTCTCCGGCGGGAGCGGCGGCAATGGTGTCGTGCGCGAGGATGGCTTCGACATCACGGTGGCATCTGAAGTGATGGCGGTGTTCTGCCTTGCGTCCTCGCTCCAGGATTTGGAAGCACGGCTTGGCCGGATCGTGATCGGACGGAACCGGGACAAGGCGCTGGTGCGCGCAAGTGACCTGCAGGCCGCGGGTGCGATGACGGCACTGCTGCGCGATGCGTTCCAGCCGAACCTGGTGCAGTCGATCGCTGGCACGCCGGCGCTGGTCCATGGCGGGCCGTTTGCCAACATCGCGCACGGCTGCAACTCAGTCGCCGCGACCAAGGCGGCACTGGCGCTCGCCGACATCGTGGTGACGGAAGCCGGGTTCGGTGCGGACCTCGGTGCCGAGAAGTTCTTCGACATCAAGTGTCGGCAAGCCGGCCTCGCCCCGTCAGCCGCTGTGGTGGTGGCAACCGTGCGTGCGCTGAAACTCCACGGCGGCAGTGCCAAGGCGGATCTGGCGCGCGAGGATGTGGGGGCGCTGACCCGCGGCTTTGCGAACCTCGCCCGGCACGTCGAGAACGTGTCCGGCTTCGGCGTGCCGGTGACCGTCGCGATCAACCGCTTCACCAGCGATACCGCCGCCGAGCTCGACACGCTGCAAGCGCTCTGCCGGAACGCCGGCGTGCGCGTGGCGCTCTGCACCCACTGGGCCGATGGCGCGCCGGGGGCGGTCGCACTGGCGGAGATGGTGCTGGCGGATATCCGGGCGGACACCGCGCGCTTCCTGCCGCTCTACCCCGATGCCATGAGCCTGACGGACAAGATCGCGACGGTCGCCACCCGCATCTACCGGGCCGAGGGCGTGGACATTGACCCCGCAGCATCCACCAAGCTCGACCAGTTCGAGGCGGCTGGCTTCGGCCACCTGCCGGTGTGTATGGCGAAAACCCAGTACAGCTTCAGCGCTGATCCCTCGAAGCTGGGTGCGCCCACCGGCCACCGCCTGCCGGTGCGCGATGTGCGCCTGTCTGCCGGTGCCGGCTTCGTGGTTGCGACCTGCGGCGACATCATGACCATGCCGGGCCTGCCCCGCAGCCCAGCCGCGGAGCGCATTGGTGTGGCGAGCGACGGCACGATCGAAGGGCTGTTCTAGGACGCTTGCATTGGGCAGCAAAACCCAGCCAGCATGAGCGATCCGCGCGGTCGAGGGAGGGCAGCGCGACATTCGTTTCATGCCAGGGGAGTTGCCCATGACCACCATCGACCGCCGCCAATTGCTGGCCGGGTCTGCTGCTGTTGGCACTGTCAGTGCCCTGCCGGCTGTGGCCCAAGCGCCGCGCCAATCGATCAATGTCCGCATCGCGCGCGACCTTGGGGTGATCGATCCGGGCTACCGCACCGGCCCGTGGGACGGCAACGTCGCGCGTTCGGTCTACCAGCGGCTGGTCAAGCAGAAGGCGAATTCGGCTGAGCTCGAACCCGATGCCGCCGCCGAGATCAACCAGATCTCGCCGACCGAAGTCACCTTCCGCCTGAAGCCCGGCCAGATGTTCACCGATGGCTTTGGCGAGATGACGGCGGAGGACGTGAAGTTCTCCTTCGAGCGGATCGGTCTGCCGCCAGCCCAAGGCGTGCGCCCCTCGCCCTATCGGGGTGATTGGGCGAATTTGGAGCGGGTGGAAGTGACCGGCCAATACACTGGCCGTATTCTGCTGAGCGGGCCGCGCGCGAACCTGTTCGACATCGCGCTGGGTGATGTGTCCGGCTGCATCGTCTCCAAGCGCGCGGTCGAGACGCGGGGCGCCGAGCACAACACCAAGCCGGTTGGCTCCGGCCCGTATCAGGTCGTCTCGATCGAACCGCAGCGCGGCGGGGTACTGCGCCGCAACCCAACGTTCGGCGGGACTGCACCGGCGTTCAACGAGATCAATGTCCGCTTCATCGCCGATGACCGCACGACCGATTTGGCGCTGCGGGCCGGAGAACTCGACTTTGCGATCCTGCCGCCGGCGGTTGCCGATCCGATGCGCTCGGTCGCTGGCCTCACGGTGTCGGACCAACCGTCGATCGCTTACGTGTGGCTGGGCATGAATGTCGAGAAGGCGCCGTTCACGGATATCCGGGTGCGCCAGGCCATTCGGCTGGCGCTTGATGTGGATGAGATGCTGATCGCCGGTTACGGCGGCAAGGCGCCGCGGCTCAACACGTTGCTGCCGCCGCAGATCTTTGGCCACTGGGCCGAAGCGCCAGTCTATCGCCGCAATGTGGC
>JAAFHH010000263.1 GCA_013297545.1 Alphaproteobacteria bacterium | reverse complement strand
GTCAGCGACTAGCGCTTCTCGATGTTCCAGAACACCGCGATGCCCGCAATCGGCACCACACCAGAGACCCGGTCCGACCGGATCGCCAGCGGCTGGGTCCATTGGCCGAACGGCAGG
This sequence comes from Alphaproteobacteria bacterium, assembly GCA_013297545.1. Lineage (GTDB taxonomy): Bacteria > Pseudomonadota > Alphaproteobacteria > Elsterales > Elsteraceae > RDXE01. The sequence goes on along the minus strand of JAAFHH010000263.1, from coordinate 5,171 downwards.
TAGGTCACCACTTCCATCGCCCGGGCGTGCAGCCGGTCGATGATGCCTTGGCGTTGTTCGGGGGGTGCGAACAGGTATTCGCGACGCAAGGCTTCGACCTCGGCATCACACGGCCAGCCGAACCATTCGCGTTCGCAGGCCGCCCCAAGGGTCAAGTGGAACGCCGGGTTCGCGGTCGACGGACCGGAGGTGGAGGTCACGAAGATGTGCCAGCCACCCTCAGCCGGCGGCTCGCGCCGGGCGCGTCGGGTGATCACAGCGCCCCAATCCATCGCCTGCACGTCGAGGCGCAAGCCCGCTTCGCGCATCTTCTGGATCAGCACCTGGGTCGATGGGTTGATGGTGATGTGGTCGGTTGCGTGCAGCACCGTTACCGGCTGACCGGCGTAGCCGGCTTCCCGGAACGCGGCGCGCGCGCGTTCCACGCTCGCGTTCTTGATCCGGTCACCACCGGCGAGGCTCTGGGCGCCGGCACCGCACATGAACATGGACGGGCAGACGTCATAGAATTCCGCGTTGCCGATCACGCCTTCCAGAAAATCCTTCTGATCTATCAGGTACTGCATCGCCTGACGGAACTTGATGTCGTTCATCGGCGCGTGCAGGTGATTGAGGCGGATGATGCCGTGGTGGGTTGGCGTGTTGCCAAGCCGCATCAGCTGAATGTTCCGCGCCCGCTGCAGCTGGGGCAGGAAGTCGATCGCGGGTTGCTCGAGATAATCGATTTCGCCAGCGATCAGCGCCTGCACAGCGGTTTGCGGATCTGGGATCCAAATCAACTCAATCCGGTCGAGCTTCGGCTGCTTGCTGCCAGCGATGCCGCTCGGCGGCTCAGAGCGCGGGCGATAGTTCGCGTTGCGCTCATAAATCGCGCGCGCCCCCGGCTGCCATTGCTCGCGGACAAACCGATAGGGACCAGAGCCGATCACTTCGGTGATCTGCTGGTTCGGATCGGTCTGCGCATCCCGTTCGCGCATGATCACTGGCACCGACGTGCCCGACTTGCCGAGCGTTTCAGCAACCAAGCTGTAGGGTTCGGTCAGCACGATGCGGAAGGTTTTCGCATCAACCGCGGCGATTTCTTTGATGAAGCCGAACAAGCGGCCACCCGGGCCATCCCGCTTCGACCAACGCTGCAGCGACGCGATGACATCGGCCGTGGTCACGGGCGAGCCGTCGTGGAAGGCGAGGCCATCACGCAAGGTCATGGTCCAGGTCAGCCGGTCGGTCGAAACAGAGTAATCACCGACCATCTGCGGCTGCGGCACACCATCGGCGTCGACGCCAAACAGCGTATCGTACACCAACAGGCCGTGAATGCCGGTGATCGTCGCCGTCGTCCAATGCGGATCGATCGAGCGCAGATCGGCGTGCATCATCGCGCGCAGCACGCGCGGTTGGCTTTGCGCCAGCGCCTCGATGCTGCCCAGCATCGGCAAAGCGGCCAGAGCCGCCAATGTTGCTCGTCGTGCCCAAGAAACTATCATTCTGGCCCCCATCGCCCCGATTGCCGCCCCCGCGGCTAACCAAGCAAGGAGTGTGCCGGGTTCGGGGCCGGGCTGCAAGGCTGGTGACCGGGTACAGAGCAGCTTGCTCAGACGATGCACGCGCGCCGTGGAACACTGGCGTGGCGGATCACACGCATTGGGCCTGAACCACGCGATCAACAGGCCAGGGGGGCAGAGCCATTGTGGGTATGGTCATTGGCGCGACGGAGCGCTTACACCCAACCCGAACCAAACCCGCCGAAGTCGGACGAGAAGCTGCCGCCACCGAAGCCGCCGAACCCGCCGAAATCCCCAGATCCGCCGAAACCACCCAAGCCAGAGGCGCCGCCCGCGAGCCCGACACCGCCGCCGAATTCACCAGAGCCGTTGCCGCCGCGGTCACCGTCGCCGCTGATGGAGACGGTTTCCGTTACCACAGGCACGGGCGGAGTTGCGGCTTGGGGTTGAGCTGGTGCCGGGGCCGGTGTTGCAGCGGGCGCGGGCGCCGGAGCGGGCGCCGGAGCGGGCGCGGCCGGCGCCGTGGGCGTCGACGGTGCGGTCGGTGTGGTGGGTGAGGACGGCGCTGTCGGCACGGTTGGTGCACCCGGCGTCGGGATGGAGCCGGTCGCAGAGACCGCACTGAGGGTTGCGCCATCAAAGCGCAGCATCGCTTGCGTCCAGGTGCCGTCCAGCTGCACGGACCGGGTGCCGACGGCACTGGTGTCGGCTACCATCGTGACGGTGGTCACGTTGGCGGTGGTCGCAACCGAGAAGCTCGGCGTCTGCGCCGTGCCGACGGCGGTGTTGCCGGCGCGCAGGCTCACCACGTCGCCGACCTGAAAGTCCGTGATTCGGTTGGTGCCGTTGTCGATCGCCAAGATTTGGAACACATCGTTGCCAGCACCACCCGTCAGCACGTTGGCGCCAGCGCCGCCATCCAGGGTGTCCGACAGGCTGCCACCGGTGAGGGTGTCGTTGCCAGCACCACCAAGGTAGAGGCTCGCGACCGTCGCCGTGCCGGTGAACTGATCGTTGCCCGGCGTACCAGCTTCATAGTTCAAGGTCGCGACGGTGGTGTCGAGCATCCGCGACGGGTTGGCCGGCGGTTCGCCGCGCTGCAAGCGGTCCGCGATGTCGATGCCGTTCACCACTTGGCCCCAGACCGTGTACTGGTTGTCCAGGTGGGCGGCGCGCGCGTAGGTGATGAAGAACTGGCTGTCGCCCGACGTGATGGCGCTGCCGCGCGCCATACCAACCGTGCCGCGATCGAACGGCGTTGAGGTGAACTCCGCCGGCAGGGTTTGGCCCGAGCCGCCGCGGCCGGTGCCGGTTGGATCGCCGGTTTGGGCGACGAACCCGTCAATCACCCGGTGCCAGATCTGGTTGTCGTAGAAGTTCTGGTTCGACAGCTGGACGATCCGCGCCACGGTTTGCGGGGCGAGATCAGCGCGGGTCTGGATGGCGATGCGACCGATGTTGGTGTCGATCAGCAGGGCTTGGATCTGCGGCATTGGTCAATCCGGCGGCGCGTGGCGGTTGGATCAAACCGTATACCACGGCCGATCAAATCACCAGCGCTTGTCCGTCCCGGCGCAGGTCTGCGGCAGCGAGCCGCGCCCCGGAAACCGGGTCGATCCCGATGATGCCAAGTGACCCACGCGCGCTCCACGGCCCGTCGCTCTGGACCGTGTGCCCGCGGGCGGCGAGCGCCGCCAACGTCGCCTCGCCAACCCGGGTTTCGATCTGCAGTTCGTTCTCTTCGATGTGCGGGTGGTTGGAATAGGTGCCGCTCTCGTGGTGGCTCCAGCGGGCGGACTGAACCGCTTCGGCCTCCGTGAAGTCATGGTCGACCAGGGCTGAAATCGCCTGCAGGTTCGATTGCACCTGGGTGTCGCCGCCCGGCGTGCCGAGCACCCAGCGCAAACGATCGGCCGCAAACACCATCACCGGGTTCATGGTGTGGCGAACGCGCACACCGGGGGCGAGCGCGTTCGGGTGCTGCTGGTCGACATGCCAGTAGGTCATCCGGTTGTTCAGCAGCATGCCGGTGCCTGGCACCACCATCTGGGCGCCGAACATCATGTTCAAGCTCTGCAGCTGGCCGACGGCGTTGCCGTCAGCGTCGACGATACAGAAGTGGGTGGTGTCGCCCTCGCGATGCCTCAGGCGTACGGCCGCAGGCGTGTCCCGACCCTGGCCGTCCGGATCATAGGCCCAGGCATTGCCGGGGTGGACTGATGGGGCTGTGCGGGCGGGGTCGATCAGCTGCGCACGCTCGGCCGCATAGCGTTTGGACAACAGGCCGGTGACCGGCATCGCTACGGTCTCATAGTCCCCGAGGTAGGCTTCGCGGTCGATGAATGCCAAGCGCTTGGCTTCGACCATCAGATGGATCGCCTCGGCCGAGAGGGCGCGCAGATCCCCGATCGGGAACTGTTCGATCAGGTTCAACATCTGCAACAGCGAGATGCCGCTGGAATTGGGCGGCGCTTCACACACCGTGACGCCGCGGTAGTCGGTGGTGATCGCCGGATCGATGCGGACTTGGTGGCGGTGGAAATCCGCCAGCGTGAACCAGTCGCCCGCCGCGACCATGGCGGCTGCGATCGGCCCGCGGTAGAAGCCATCGCGACCCTCGCGCGCGATTAAGCGGTAGCTCGCAGCAAGATCGGCGTTGCGGCGGATCGCCCCTGCAGCCAGCGGCACACCCTCAGGCGCGTAGATCTTCGCAGCCTCGCCTTGGTGGAGGGCTGGGTACTTCGCCGTCATCGCCGCTTGGAAATGGCTGACCGGCACGCCGGCCTCCGCAAGCTCGGCTGCCGGCTCTATGCATTGCGCGAGCGGCAGCCGGCCCCAGCGTGCGTGGGCTGCCAGCATCGCATCGACGATCCCGGGTACCGAGGCCGCCGTCAGGCCGGTGCGCGCGATTGGCGTGGTGGCGGTGACGCCGAGCGGCGAGGCGCCGGTGCCATTGACCACCTGCACCGTGGCCTCGCCCACCCGGTGCACCATGACATAGCCATCCCCGCCGATGCCGGACCCGTTCGGTTCCGCCACCCCGATCGCAAACCCAACCGTGACCGCCGCGTCGATCGCATTGCCGCCGGCCTGCAGGGTGCGGATGCCCGCCATCGCTGCCAGCGGATGGTTGGCGACCACGGCCGCACGCCCCATGCGCACGGGATCAAAGGCTTCACCGCGGTGACCATGGGGGGATGTGCGCATCGGGTCCTCCTGTCGCGTGGTGGCTACTATCCCGGCAGAAACCCTGCCGGGCGCAAATCCTGTGTTACGCCCCCGGCACCGTAGCGTTGGGAAAGAACAGCTGCTCGCCACCGACCCGGTAGCTCGCGATGGCGGCTTGGCCGGCGGGGCTGACGATCCAGTCGATGAACGCCTGGCCGTCGGCAGCTTTGACGTGGCGGTGGCGCGCTGGGTTCACCAGCATGATGCCGTACTGATTGAACAACCGTGTGTCACCCGCAACCGCAATGCCAAGATCGCCGCGATTGCGAAAATTCACCCAGGTGCCACGGTCCGACAGCACATAGGCGCCCAGGGCGCTGGCGGTGTTGAGCGCTGCCCCCATGCCTTGGCCGATTTCGCGGTACCAAGCCCCGCGCGCGCTTGCGAGCTCGATGCCAGCTGCCTGCCACAGCGCCAATTCCGCCAGATGCGTGCCGG
>JAAFHH010000262.1 GCA_013297545.1 Alphaproteobacteria bacterium | reverse complement strand
CTACAGCTTTGCGCGCGCGGCCCACTACCACCTCGACCCGTTCGTGGTGGTCGCGGCCTGGACCGCTGATGGGCTCGAGGTCGACAGCTGCACCCAAGACCCGTTCCTGCTGCGCCAAGACCTCGCCCGGATTTTTGAGCTGGGCGACCACCAGGTGCGCGTGCGCGGGCATGCCAGTGGTGCCGGCTTCGGTGCCAAGTCTTACTGCAAGCTCGAACCCCTCGCCGCCTTGCTCGCCCGCGTCGCCCGCAAGCCTGTGCGGCTTGCCAGCACGATGGCGGAAGACATGGGCATGCTGGCCCAGCACGGGGCGGAGATTGCGGTGCGTACCGCCCTCGATGCCTCCGGCGCACCACTTGCCCGGGAGCTCTTGATCGACCTCGACGGTGGGGCTTACGCCGATGCCTCCGCCCTCGTCGCGGACAAGTGCGGTTACCGCGGTTTTGGGCCCTACCGCTGGCGGGCCACCCGCTGCCGGGTGCGCGTGGTGCGCACCACCACGGTCCCGGCCGGCAGTTATCGTGGGTTTGGCGGCCCCCAGACCAGCTGGGCCGGTGAGCGGCAGATCGATGCGATCGCCCGACGCCGCGGGCAGGATCCGATCGCGTGGCGCCAAGCCCATCTGCTCGGCGTCGGGGAGGCATGGCTGCCGGGCGAGCGCGGCATGGACAGTGACCTCGTGAGTGGCCTCGATGCGGTGCTGCAGGCGCTGTCGCCAACGCCCAACCGCCCGAACCGCGCCATCGGTGTCGCGATCGGCCTGAAGGACGGCGGCGGCGAGGCGCGGCCCGCTCACGCAGCTGTGCGCCTGACCGCCGACGGCCATGCGATCGTGCAGACGGGTGTGGTCGAGATCGGCCAAGGCGCGCTGACGGCCTTCGCACAGGTGGCGGCCGAGGAATTGGGCCTGCCGCTGAGTGCCGTGCGGGTCTCCGGTGTTGACACCGATCTCTCACCCCACGACCTCGGCACCCACGCGAGTTCCGGCATCGCGGTCACGGCACGCGCAGTGGCGGCGGCGGCGCAGAACTTGAAAGCGGAGATCGCAGCCCGCACTGGCCTCGCGCCCGGCGACGCGGTAGCGGCCCTGCGCCGGGGGTTTGGACCGAACGGCAGTGATCTGATTGGCCGCGCGAGCGTGCAGGCACCGCGCGATCCGACCCTGCCGCTCGGCAGCCAGCGGCTCTATTGGATGCCGGCCTGGGCTGCCGCGGACGTGGAGGTTGATCCCGCAACCGGGCGGATTACCGTGCACCAGCTGATCGTCGCGGGCGATGCCGGTACCGCGATCAACCGGCTGGGTGTCGAAGGCCAGATCGAGGGGGCGGGCATCCAAGGCCTCGGCCAAGCGCTGTTCGAAGCGATGATGTTCGACGGCCACGGCCAGCCGGTCGCACTGACACCCTGGGGCTACCGCGCCCCGAAGGCGAGTGACGTGCCCGCCGTGTGCAAAACCCTGGTGTTCGAAAGCGGCCTCGGCCCCGGCCCCTATGGGTCGAAAGGGGTGGGCGAATGCGGCAATCTCGGCGTCGCCGCCGCGATTGCCAATGCGATCCAAGCCGCGACCGGCGCGGATCTCCGATCCCTGCCGCTCACACCAGAAACCGTGTTCAAGGGGTACCACCGATGACCTATCCGCGCGATCTGATCGGCTATGGCCGCACGCCACCCCATGCGGCGTGGCCCGGCGGCGCACGGATCGCGCTCTCCTTCGTGCTGAACTACGAGGAGGGTGGCGAGAACTGCATCCTGCACGGCGATGCCGCCTCGGAAGCGTTCTTGTCGGAAATCGTTGGGGCGGCCGCATTGCCCGGCGTGCGGCACCTGAACATGGAATCGATTTACGAATACGGCAGCCGCGCTGGGTTCTGGCGCCTGCACCGGCTGTTCACCCAGCGCCAGCTGCCGGTCACGGTCTACGCGGTTGCCATGGCGCTGGAGCGCCACCCCGAAGCCACCGCGGCCATGGTGGAGGCTGGATGGGAAATCGCCTCCCACGGCTGGCGCTGGATCGAGCACCAATTCATGCCGATCGAGATGGAACGCGCCCACATGGCCCGCGCGATCGAGATCTTGACCCGGGTGACGGGTACCCGGCCGGTCGGCTGGTACACCGGGCGCTGTTCGCCCAACACCCGCGACCTCGTCGTGGAAGCCGGCGGCTTCCTCTATGACAGCGACAGCTACGCCGATGACCTGCCCTACTGGGAGCAGGTGCGCGGCAAACCGCACCTGGTGATCCCCTACACCCTCGACAGCAACGACATGCGCTTTGCGACTTCCCAGGGCTTCAACACCGGTGACCATTTTGAACGCTATCTGACCGACGCCTTTGATGAGCTCTACGCCGAAGGTGCGGACCACCCAAAGATGCTCTCGATCGGCCTACACTGCCGCCTGATCGGCCGGCCAGGGCGGATCGCCGGCTTGCGTCGGTTTCTCGACCATGTCGCCCGGCATGAGGGTGTTTGGGTCACCACGCGCGAGGCGATTGCCCGCCACTGGATGGCGACGCATCCGGCAGCGGGACCAACCAGCTAGTCGAGCACGACCACCGCTTCCACTTCGAACAGCATCGGGTCGATCGCGAGCTTCGGCACCGGTACCAGGGTCTGGGCTGGCAAGGTCGGGCCGAACATGGCGTGCACTGTTTCAGTCAGCACGCCCAGCTTCGACATGTCGTGATCGACCACGAAGGTTGTAAGCTTGGCGACCTGTGCGGGCTTCGCCCCCAGTGCTGCGAGCGCTGCACCGAGGTTGGCGTAGGCCTGCCTCACTTGAACCCCGAAGTCCGGCGACAGGCCGCCCCTACTGTCTTGGCCACCCTGGCCGGAGATGTAAGCAATCCGTGCACCCGCCGGCACGATCACCGCCGTGCTGTAGCCGTTCGGCGTCGGGTCGTAGAGTGTCGGGGGATTGAGGCGGGTGAGTTCCGATGCGCTGTGGGAAACGGCCATTGGGATGGGTCCTCTGCTGAACAGGTGGTTTGGGCGACGGACTCGTACGCCGCACGAGTCTGTCTCATAGTACACTGTACGAGTCAATCGATCGCGGTCGACATTCTCGCCCACGCCAAGCAGCATCGCGCCGTAACACAGGAAACGACCGATGTCAGATGCCGAGCCAGCGCTCTCCCGTGAACGCATCATCGCCGCTGCTGTCGCCCTGCTCGACGCGCACGGCGCCAGCGGGCTCACCATGCGCAAACTGGCGGATCACCTTGGATGCGGCGTCATGAGCCTCTACTGGCACGTGAAGCGCAAAGAAGCGGTGCTCGACCTTGCCCTCGACGCAGTGCTGGCCTTCAACCAACCGTCAGAGACGGCGGATTGGCGAGCCGACATCATCCATCTGCTGCAAGACTGGCGGCGCGCCATGCTGCGCCACCCCTGGTCCGCCGCGCTGTTGCCGCGTCAGGTGCTGGGGGCCAACACCCTCGCTCGGCTGGAAGCGCTGAGCCACGCCTTGTCGCGCGGCGGTGTCGCACCGGCCGACTTGAACGCCGCGATCTGGTCGCTGTGGAACTACGTGATGGGCGCCACCCTCACCTTCGCGAGCTTCAATCTCTCGGCGGCGGACCGCGTGGCCGCGCAGCAGCGCTTAGAGGATTTAAGCGGCCACCACCCAACCATCACCCAATCACGCCTGCTGCTCGATGACGACTGGGACGGCGTGTTCGCCAAGGGCTTGGGGTTCTTGCTCGACGGATTGGCGCGGCGGTGAGGGGGACCGGGGCTGCACTCAGCCGGTTCATCTGTCCGTGGCAGGCAGTGAAATGCTCTGATACTTTAAGCGTATGGCACATCACGACGGCTTGCCGCCCATCCATCCCGGCCTGCACCTCGCCGATGATCTGGCGGCGATGGACATGTCAGCCGCCGCGTTGGCGCGCCGCCTAAAGGTGCCGCCGAATCGGATTTCGGCGGTGGTGACCGGCAAGCGTTCCATCAGTGCCGACACGGCACTCAGGCTTGGGCGATACTTCGGGATGGCGCCGGAATTCTGGCTATCACTGCAGCAACGCCACGACCTGAAGGTCGCGCAGGCAAAACGCGGTGACGAGATCGCCAGGATCGCTATTCGGGATCTGGGCGCGCAGACGGCAGTTGCGTAGCAGGCTGGCCGTATTCTGCAGCGGCGATGTCAGCCACCAAGTCGTCGGGGAGTTCCCCAACGACCAGCACTGAGCGTGCACAGCGGCGTGAGAATTCTGGGCGATCATTGTCGGGGGGATCGGCGCAGCAGCGCTGCATTGTCAGCTCCCTGACTGCGTCCAAGGGTGGTGGCGGAGGCCGGAATCGAACCGGCGACCTTGGGCTTATGAGTCCCCTGCTCTAACCAGCTGAGCTACCCCGCCGCCTTGGAGGGCGCGGTTATCGCGCGGGCGCTGGCGCCTGTCAAGCAGCGGCTGCGAGGTTTTGGAGCGCGGTTGCTGTGATCCAGCCGCCGCCCAGCACGCGGCTGCCATCGTAGGCGACAGCGGCCTGGCCAGGCGCGATGCCGTGCTGGGGGCGCTCCAGGATGAGGCGCGCACCCTGGTCGCTCTGACGCCAGCGCGCGGGCACAGCCGCTTGTGCTGAGCGCATCTTGACGGTGACCGGCTGGTCCGCGCCGGGTGTTGCCAGCCAGTTCACATCGCGCACAGTAACCAGGTCGCGGGCGAGTGCTGCTTCGGGGCCGACGATCACGCGGGCGGCAGCCGCATCAAGGCCAACAACATAGAGCGGCTCAGCCGCCGAGATGCCAAGGCCGCGGCGCTGGCCGACGGTGTAGCGGAACACGCCGTCATGGGTGCCCAGCACGCGGCCATCGACGTGGACGATCTCGCCGCTCACCTGCGCGTCTGGCCGCAGGCGTTCGACCAATTGGCTGTACTTGCCCGTTGGCACGAAGCAGATGTCTTGGCTGTCCGGCTTATCCGCAATGCTGAGGCCGTAGCGTTCGGCCAACGCTCGGGTTTCGGCCTTGGAGGCGAGGCCGCCCAAGGGAAAGCGCAGGAAATCCAACTGCTCTGATGTGGTCGCGAACAGGAAGTAGCTCTGGTCCCGGCTGTCATCGACCGCGCGGTGCAGTTCCACGGCCGTGCCCGTGCGCAGGCGCTGGGCGTAGTGGCCGGTCGCCAAGGCTGCAGCACCAAGATCGCGCGCCGTGTCCAACAGATCGCGGAACTTCACCGTGCGATTGCACTGCACGCAGGGGATCGGCGTCTCGCCGCGGGCATAGCTGTCAGCGAAGCTGTCGATGACGTCGCGCCGGAAGCGTTCTTCGTAGTTCAACACATAGTGCGGAATACC
>JAAFHH010000264.1 GCA_013297545.1 Alphaproteobacteria bacterium | reverse complement strand
GATATCGCGATGTGCTGCGCCCTTCCGCCTTGGCGCGGTACATCGCGATATCGGCGTTGCGCAGCAAGGTGCCGCCATCAGTGCCATCACCCGGGAAGACCGCCGTGCCAACCGAAACCCCAATGCGGATTTCGTGCGGGCCGACGGGAAACGGCCGGCTCATCGCCACGATCACGCGGTCCGTGCAGATCTCCACCGTCGCCCCATCGACGCCCGGCGGGTGGAACCACGCGAATTCATCGCCACCCAGCCGGGCGACCGCCGACCCATCGATCAACGCCGTGCGCAGCCGACGAGCGACCTTCACCAGCAGCTTGTCGCCGATATGGTGACCCAGCGTGTCATTGACTTCCTTGAATTGATCGAGGTCGAGCAAGCTGATGGCACCCACCGCGCTTGGCACCGCCAAACGATCGTCTAGCATCTGCAGGGCTTGGCGGCGGTTCGGCAGGCCGGTCAGATGATCGTGCAGCGACAAGTACTGGGCTTCTTCGGCGCGCTTGCGTTCGGCCTCTTCCAACTCGGTCAGTTTCAGCGAGCTTGCCTGGTACTGCACCGCGACACGGGCGATCGCACCCACTTCGTCGCGCGCATCGGCGTAAGGCACGCTGATGCCAAGCTTGCCAGCGGACAGATCGCTCAGCGCGTCACGCACCCGATCGAAACCACGAAACACCCGCCCGAGCCCGAGCCACGCGATCAAGCCGAGGGCGCCAACGATCGGGATCGAGGTCAACACCACCTGCTCGCTAATCGCAGTCACCCAGGCATCGAAGTTCGCACGCGGACCGAAGGCGCTGAACACGCCCACCACTGCACCAGACGGCGCGTAGACCGGGGTATGGTGGCTGAACCAGACATCGCCGCCGATGGTCTCCAGCTCGTTGTAGGAGCGATCCGTGCCCGCCGCCATCCCGCGCGCGGAGGCCGCCACCCGGCTGTCACGCAGCAACGCCGGCAGGCCACCGGGGGTTCGATCGCTGGTCGCGACCAGATCAGCGCCGCGATAGAGGTTGATCGTCGCACCCGTGCGCTGGGACAGCGTATCCAACAGAGCGTCATCAACCGGCGGCGTGGTCGCGGACCCGGTCCAGATCAGCCGGTCGCCACTCTGCCCAGCCAGAGCAATCGCGAGACCATAGACTTCCGCCAACCGTGCCTCAGCATCCGCGCGAAACACCGTACGCAGATTGCCCGCCACCACCACCAGGATCAGCAGCACCGTCAGCACCAAGCCCAGCAGTGCTGCAATTGTCAGTCGAAGCTTCAGCGACATACCTTTGCCCTCTCCCACACCACCGGGGTGCAGACCGTCGCACAGCCCGGCCTCACTGGTACAGCGCACCCAAGGGTATCAGTGCGATAACCCCATCAACGCCTTAACATGGGCAGCGGCACTTTCCGCCAACGCGTGCAAGTCGTAGCCGCCTTCAAGGGTGGACACCACCCGCCCCTCGCAGGCGTAGCGGGCGATGCGCAAGATTTCCGTGGTGGCCCAGGCGTAGTCCGCCTCCACCAGATCGATGCTGGCGAGCGGATCGTCCGTGTGGGCATCGAACCCAGCTGAGATCAAGATCAGATCCGGCGAATGGTCTGCCAAGCGCGGCAACACGAATTCGGTCATCGCGTGGCGGAAGTCCGCACTGCCGGATCCGGCACGCAACGGCGCGTTGACGATGTTGCCGTGCCCAGTCTCATGACGCGCCCCGGTGTTCGGGTAGTGCGGGTATTGGTGGGTCGAGGCGAAGAATAGGGTCGGATCATCCCAGAACGCGGCTTGCGTACCATTGCCGTGGTGAACATCGAAGTCGACGACTGCCACGCGCTTGACGCCATAGGCATGCCGCGCGTGCAGGGCTCCGACCGCCACGTTGTTGAACAGACAAAAGCCCATCGCCTGATCTGGTTCCGCATGGTGCCCCGGTGGCCGGACGGCGCAAAACGCTGTGCGCGCCTCGCCCGTCATCACCGCATCAACCGCTTGCACGACAGCGCCCGCAGCACGCAACGCGGCTTCGCGTGAGCCACCACAGACGATGGTATCGGCATCGATCTGGCCGAAGCCATGCTGGGGCAAGGCTGCCAGCAACCCCTCGACGTAGGGGCGTGGGTGCACCCGAGCGAGTTCGTCGACGGTCGCACAGCGCGCCTCGCGTTCCTCCAACCCGGCGAAATCGATTTGGCGCAGGCGCTTGAGAACTGCCGCCAGACGCGCCGGGGATTCGGGGTGGCCGGGGCCGGTGTCGTGGCCGAGGCACGCCTCGTGGCTGATCAACAAGGTGCTCACCGCTCCCCCCTAGCCTGCCGGTTGGTCCGGCTTTGCGATCCGGTAGTGCACGCGCTCTCCCTCCACGTCCACCGAGAGCAAAGGGTAGCCGATCTCCTGGCAGAAGGCTGGTACGTCTTTGGTCGCAGCCGGGTCATCGGCGATCAGCACCAATACCCCGCCGGGGGGCACCGCGCGCAAGGCCTTGCGGGCCTTTAACACTGGCAGCGGACAGCGCAGACCCGTCGCGTCGAGCACAACCGGCGCGGTCACGACAGCCCAGGAAACAATGCGCGCATGCCAGCCGCCATCATCTCCACGGCAATCGCGGCGAGCAGCAGGCCGAACAACCGGTTGACGATGTTGAGGCCGATCGGCCCTAAGGTCCGCCCAATCGGGGTCGCAGCCCGGAGCGACAGATAGAGCAGCGCGCACGCAGCCGCGATGCTGAGCCCAACCAACGCCTGGTGTGACACCGTCAGACTGCGCTGACCTTCCAGCATCACGGTCGAGATCGCCCCCGGTCCAGCCAGCAACGGCACACCCAAGGGGACGACCCCGACCGAGCGGCTGTGGCCCGCGGCAACCCGTTCAGCATCGGTCTGCTGCACGCTCGAGACTTGGGCCGACAGCATGGCGAGCGCCATCAGCAGCAGCACCAAGCCGCCACCAACCCGGAAGGAGGCAAGCGAGGTGCCGAGCAAAGTCAGCACAATGTCGCCGGTGAGCGACGCAGCGGCGAGCACCAAAAACACCGTCAACGACGCGGTCCACGCTGTGCGGTTGCGATCCCGGTCACTCGCCCCTTCGGTCAGGGTGACGAACATCGGCAGCGCTGCGAACGGCGTCAGGATCGCGAACAACGCGACCAGGAAGCGGGTGTAGTCCGTCCACAGGATGATCGGCTCACCCGCGCCCATGCTACTGCAACGCCGCGTAGGCCATGATTTCCTTGCCGCCGTCCCACATCATCGTCAGCGCGACGTAGAGGATCAGCGCCAGGCCGACATAAGCGATCCAGCGGTGCTTGTGCAGCAGCTTGGCAATGAACGTCGCCGCCACCCCCATCAGAACCACCGACACCGCCAACCCGATGATCATGATCACCGGATGATCTTTGGCCGCACCTGCCACCGCCAACACGTTGTCGAGCGACATCGACACGTCCGCCACGATGATCTGCCACATGGCTTGGCCGAGCGTCTTGGTCTGCGGGGCAGTGCCACCCGCGTGCACACCGTCCAATTCGTCGACCGCTTCGGCCTCCGCGTTCTGCTCGCGCAGTTCGCGCCACATCTTCCACGCCACCCAGAGCAGCAGCACACCGCCCGCGAAGGTAAGGCCGACGATGGCGAGCAGCTGCGTGGTCATCAGCGCAAAGATGATCCGCATCACCGCCGCAGCGCCGATGCCGATCAGAATGGCTTTCTTGCGCAGTTCGGCTGGTAGACCCGCTGCGGCCATGCCGACGACGACGGCATTGTCACCCGCCAACACCAGATCGATCATCAAGACCTGACCCAGCGCCACCAGCCCGGAGGCCGTAAAGAGTTCGCCCATAGACCCGTTAACCCCAATCGTGGTGGGGAAGTTAGAACACCGAGCGCAGCAGGTACGCAACAGCCTGGAAGCCGAGATACAGCACCAGCAGCAGATAGAGCGTGGTCACCACCGACAGGATGCCGCCGACGATCACCATCACACCGTCTTTTTCGATGATGCCGAGCGCGAAGCACACAACCCCGATCGCCGGAATCAAGTTCGCACCCGCGATCGGCAGGCACAGCACCAAGGCGATGTAGACGATCGCCGCTGCAATCATCCGTTCGGCGAACGGCTGGGTGAGCGAGCTGAGCCGGGGCTTGATAAAGCGTTCCACCTTAGCCAATCGGCCAATCGCGATGGTCAGCGCCGGCAACACTTCGGCTTTCGAAAATGACACAGCGAGCAGGCGCTGCGGCAGCCACGGCCGCTTCAAGCCGATCATCATTTGCCCAGCAAAGATCGCCATTGGAATGCCGACCAGGGTCGAAATCCCAGGGATTGGGATCACGTTCGGCAGGGCGAGGAAGACAAACAAGATCCCAAAGCCGCGATCACCGAGGCCATCGACCATGTCGCGCAGGCTGACCCGCTCGCCCGGTGTGTGTTCGAAGATCGCCAAGATCTGCTCGGAGACCTTGGGCGGACCCGCATGGGGTGGGGCGTCTGCAGGAGATGTCTCATCGGCCATGAACGCGACATAAAGCGGAACCGCGGTGGCAGCAAGGCCTAATGGCTATTGCCAGCGCCCGTGTCCTGGTACCGCTGCCAAAAGCTCGCGGGTGTAGGCGGCTTGCGGTGCAGCAAACACATCAGCGGTCGCCCCAGTTTCGACCACGGCACCGGACCGCATTACCACCAGACGATCGGCAATTTGCGCAGCAACGCGCAGATCATGGGTGATGAACAGCATGGCGAACTGCAAGCGCGCCTGCATCGTCGCCAAGAGGTCCAGCACTTGGGCCTGGACCGAGACATCGAGGCTGCTGACGGGTTCGTCCGCCACCAGCACATCGGGCTCAAGCGCCAACGCGCGGGCAATGCAGATACGCTGACGCTGCCCGCCGGAGAACTGGTGCGGGTAGCGCGTGACGGCACTGGGGTCGAGGCCGACGAGGTCCAACAATTCAGCCGCCCGGGCAAGCGAGGCTGCCGGGTCGAGGCCGTGGATGATCGGCCCTTCGGCGATCGCGGCACCCACGGATTGGCGCGGATCAAGCGCGGTCGCCGGATCTTGGAACACGATCTGAATGTGGCGGCGCTGCTGGCGCAGCGCCCGGCCCGTGAGGTCACGAAACGCCACTGCGCCAAGATCAATCCGCCCGGCATCGGGTTCGACCAGACGCAGCACGCACTGCGCCAGGGTCGTCTTGCCCGACCCGCTTTCGCCAACCACCGCCACGGTCTCTCCGCGGTGGAGTGTGAGCGAGGTTGGCAGCAGCGCTGGCACCGGCACGGCGCGGGCGAACCAA
>JAAFHH010000261.1:3842-5333 GCA_013297545.1 Alphaproteobacteria bacterium | reverse complement strand
TGTCCTCGGCTGTGTATGCAGCCTTCTTAGGCCAATTGCGCAGCCGTGCAATGACCCGGATTGCCGTCTCGTCCTCCCAATCGACATCGAGCGGCTGCAGGGCGGCAAGCACATCTTCGATGGTTTGCGTGATTAGAATCATGCTATCGCCCCACGATTAGATATTCTTCAACTTGAGACCGACCGACCGCAGCGTGGGTGCCAAAATGATAGCGGTGATCCCGCTTGTGGATCTTGATCTCCCGCTTATACCGACTCAGCAGATCTTCCAGAACCGACAGATCTGGATAGCCGTTCGAGCTGTAAGATAGGACGATCACACTGCCCGCATACAGCGAGAACATACGGTCGAACGCGTTGATCGCGGTCTTCCTCGAGCCGAACGGTGAATGGATTTTCTCAATCTTCTTTACCTTTGTTTCAGCCATTATCTTGTATCCAGCCCAGTAGCAGGACAGCCCTTCCAGAAAGTGATACCGCTTTACATAGCAGTTGTCGTCTGCGCGCGGTACGTAGGGGGGATCTAAATAGACGAGATCAACATTTCTTGGATTTGTGTCGAAGACGCTCGCTCGCTGAATCGAGTGCGTCTTGCCATTGTCGAACACGACTCTATTGAATTCTTGCACTTGTTCAACAAAATGCTCTTCAAAACTCAGGGCGAGATCTCGCCGGCCATCGTCATAATGAGACAAGTCGCCGGAAACCGTGAACACACCTCTTGGCTGTTTCTTCAAGCAAGACCGGATCAGAGCTGCCATCGCTAAAGCACGCTGATCTGGGTTCTTGATTTGCGCGATATTTGCAGAGACACGATCCAAGAACCGGCGATCCGAAGGGGTGTAGAAAACGCCGTCGAATGTTTTCTCGATGAACTGGGCAGCGTTCGGCGCCGGGCCAAGGATCTGCTCAACATCCAAGTTGCTGAGTCGCTCTTGGTTGTTCCTAAGTGTGGCTGCTGCCAGCACTGTAGGGAAGTTCAGAAAATCACTCCCCGAGACTTGCTTGCCCATGGCCTTCAACAGATAGGCGACGCAACCACTGCCCAAGAACGGGTCGGACGCCGTTTCGAACGGGATGTCCTTGAGGATCGAGTAGATCCAAGAAAGCAGCCGATGCTTGCTTCCCATATAGCGTAGCTCAGGATAGTCCGCCGCTCTGGCCAATGCGGAAGGCAGCATCGGCTGAGCGGGGACTATTCGCGCCTCGCTGCGACTGGCCCGAGCTTCGACGTGAGTGTCCAACTGGATTGCGCTCATTTTCGAACTCTCCGCCTGCCGAGCTCACCTTAGATCTGATCGTCTCCCAACGCGATAGCACGCGAGCGAGCTTCAGACTTCAATCAAAAACACAGCCTCACAATGCCCCCCTTGCCCCAACCCCCATTTCCCTATTATCTCTACGGATACCCCCTTGACAGCCAATCATCATATGATTGACCCTGTCGGGAATGAAACGCACAACCCGCCGTCAAGGCGACGTTGTCGACAC
>JAAFHH010000261.1:0-3792 GCA_013297545.1 Alphaproteobacteria bacterium | reverse complement strand
GCCGGAACTCTGTGCCGAGCTTGGCATCAGCCGCACGGTCGTGCGCGAGGCGGTGAAGACGCTGGTCGCTAAGGGATTGCTCACCACCGGGCCGCGGGTTGGCACGCGGGTGCGGCCAGCCAATGTGTGGAACCAGTTTGACGCCCATGTGATCGGCTGGAAGCTGAAGGCCGGGGTCTCGGCTGACTATGTCCGCGAGATTGTGGATCTGAGGTTGCTGCTCGAACCGGGGGCGGCGGGCCGCGCGGCACTGCGGCGCGATCCGGCCGACATGGCGGAGTTGGACCGCGCACTCGCCGGCATGGCGGCGGCCGTGCGCTCGGACGCAACGGCGGGGGTCGCCTACCTCGAGAGTGACCTTCTGTTCCACGAAGGCATCCTGCGCGCGACGCACAATCCGCTGCTGGTCGGCATGCTGCCGGTGGTCGATGCGGTCTTGCGCGTCTCCTTTCTGCATTCGGTGAAAAGCCGAGAGAGCGCGCGGTCCTCCCTGCCGCTGCACGAAGCGGTGCGCGATGCCATTCGCGATGGCGATCCGGATCTCGCCCAAGCGAGCCTGCGTCAACTGATCGATGCGGCGGCGGAGGACATCGCGTCCGACCTCGCCACCGATGACTTCCTGAAGGAGGCACGGCCATGACACGGCCCTTAGTCGATGGATTGTTCAAAGTGCTGGAACTCATCATCGTGCTGCTGTTGCTCGCGATGCTGATCATGGTGTTCGGCAACGTGCTGCTGCGCTGGTTCTGGAACTCCGGCATCGATGTCTCGGAGGAGATGTCGCGCTACTGCTTCGTCTGGCTCACCTTCATTGGCGCGGTGGTCGCGATGCGCGAACACTCCCACCTCGGGGTCGACGCGCTGGTGGCGAAGTTTGGCCCCAAGGGTCGGCTGGTCTGCATGATGCTGTCCGACGCGTTGATCTTGTTCTGCTGCTGCGTGTTCTTTTGGGGCACGTGGGAGCAATCCGCGATCAACTCCTCCAACATCGCCCCGGTCACCGGGCTGAACATGCTGTGGGTGTTTGGGGTCGGGTTTTTCACCTCGATCGGCATCGGCGTGATGGTCGCCGAACGCCTGTTCCGGGCGGTCACCGGCCGGATCACGGAGCAGGACCTCGCGATCTTCGCCGGCGAGTTTGCCAGCGAAGAAACCCAACACGTGCGTCGGGGGCTCGAATAGCATGACCGTTCTTATCTTCCTCACCTCGCTGTGCGGGGCGATGGCGATCGGCATGCCGGTTGCCTTCACGCTGGTGGTCTGCGGCATCGCGCTGATGGCGTTCCTCGGCATCTACGACAGCCAGATCGTCGCGCAAAAGATCCTGGATGGCGCGGACAGCTTCGTGCTGCTGGCGATCCCGTTCTTCTTGCTGGCCGGGGAGTTGATGAATGCCGGCGGCTTGTCCAAGCGTATCGTCAACTTCGCACTCGCGTTTCTGGGGCACCGCCACGGCGGGCTTGGCTATGTCGCGATTGTCGCCGCCGTGATCATGGCGTCGCTGTCAGGGTCTGCTGCGGCGGACACGGCGGCGCTGGCTGCTGTGCTGATCCCGATGATGCGCCAAGCGGGCTATCCGGTGCCGACCTCGGCCGGCTTAATCGCGGCCGGCGGCGTGATCGCGCCGGTGATCCCACCCTCGATCGGCTTCGTGATCTTTGGCGTCGCCGCCAACGTATCGATCACCCGGCTGTTCGTTGCGGGCATTGTGCCCGGCATCTTGATGGGCCTGTCGTTGGTCGTCGCGTGGTGGTGGGTCGCGCGCGGCAAGGATTTGGCGACAGTGCCGCGGCAGAATTGGGGGGAGCGGGCGCGCGCATTCCGTGATGGCGCCTGGGCGCTCGCCATGCCGGTGTTCGTGTTGGGCTCGATCCGCTTCGGCTGGGCGACACCGACGGAAGCCGCCGTGGTGGCAGCGGTCTACGCGTTGCTGGTCGGCATGTTCGTCTACCGCGAACTGAAGATTTCCATGCTTTACGGCGTGTTCCTCACGGCCGCCAAGATGACGGCGATCATCATGTTCCTGGTCTCAGCCGCCCAGATCTCCAGCTGGCTGATCACGCAGGCGAACATCCCGGGCGAGCTGTCGGGCATTCTCGCCCCCTTGATGCAGAACCAAACGCTGCTGTTGATCGTCATCATGCTGGTCGTGCTGATCGTCGGCACCGCGCTTGATTTCGCCCCCACGGTGTTGATCCTAACCCCCGTGCTGATGCCGATCATCCGCCAAGCCGGCATTGATCCTGTGTACTTCGGTGTGCTGTTCATCATGAACAACGCAATTGGCCTGCTGACACCACCGGTCGGAATCGTGCTCAATGTCGTCTGCGGGGTGGCGCGCGTGCCGATGAGCCAGGTGGTGACCGGCGTGCTGCCGTTCCTGTTTGCCCAGACCGCAGTGATGATGCTGTTGGTCCTATTCCCAGACCTCGTGATCGTACCGTACCGGTACTTCATGGGCTTGCGTTAACAAAGAGACGGGGAGGAAACCCAATGTCGACCTTAACCAAAACCATCTTGGCTGCGGTTGCAGCCATTGGCCTCACGGCCCCAGCGGCCGCCCAGTTCCAAGAGCGTACGATCCGGATTTCCAACGGCATCAACCAGGATCACCCGGTTGGCAACGGCGTTGCCAAGATGACCCAGTGTGCGACCGAAAAGTCGGGTGGCCGCATGCGGCTGCAGGCATTCTGGGGCGGGGCGCTGGGCGGTGACTTGCAGGCAACCCAAGCGCTGCGCTCGGGCACGCAGGAAATGGTCATCACCTCGTCCTCGCCGCTGATCGGCATCCTGGCCGATCTCGGCGTGTTCGACCTGCCGTTCTTGTTCGCCAATGAAGCCGAAGCCGATCGCATCCTCGACGGCGAGTTCGGCAAGTTCATGTCCGACAAGCTGCCGGCGGTGGGCCTGGTGAACCTGGCCTATTGGGAAAACGGCTTCCGCAATTTGACCAACTCGCGCCGCGCGGTCACCCGCTTGGAAGATTTCCAAGGCATGCGCGTGCGCGTGATGCAGAACAACATCTTCCTCGACACGTTCCGCACGGTTGGCACCAACGCCGTGCCGATGGCGTTCCAAGAAGTGTTCACCGCGCTGGAAACCCGGGCGATCGACGGCCAGGAAAACCCGTTTGTGACCATCGATACGTCCAGAATGTATGAAGTGCAGCGCTTCTTGTCGGTCACCAAGCACGCCTACACGCCGTTCCTGGTGCTCTATTCCAAGCGCCTGTGGGACATGCTGTCGGCGCAAGAACAAGCAACCTTGACCGAGTGCGCGATCCAAGGCCGCGATGAACAGCGCAAGGTCAGCCGCGAGCTGTCTGAAAAGTCGCTCGCGAACCTGCGCCAGCGCGGCATGCAGGTGAACGAGGTCGCCCCAGCCGAAGCCGCCCGCATTCGCGATGCGGTGCGCCCGGTCTATGAGCGCCACGCCGCCACCATCGGTGCCGAAACCGTCGCCCGCATGCAGGCGGAACTCGCCAAGATCCGCGGCAACTAAGCCACCACTGGAGGGGTCCCCATGAAGATCACCCGCCTTGAGACCATTCGCTTGGCCGAGTTCGCGAACCTGATTTGGGTGCGCCTCTACACGGACGAGGGCGTGGTGGGCCTGGGCGAGACCTTCATGGGGCCGCAGGCGGTGGAAGCCTACCTGCACGAAACCGTGGCACCGAAACTTCTGGGTCAAGATCCCGGCCGCATCGAAGCGATCGGCCGGGATCTCCAGGGGTACCTCGGCTGGCGCGGCACAGGGGTCGAGACCCGCGGCAATTCCGCGATCGACCTCGCC
>JAAFHH010000259.1 GCA_013297545.1 Alphaproteobacteria bacterium | reverse complement strand
CGGACTCTTCTGACCTCTGCCGGAACCCCCCGCCATGCCCGCCTTGACCACGCTGCCGACCCTGCTGTTCGACCAAGTCGCAGCGCATGGCGACAAACCGTTTCTGTCCCGCAAGGTGGGCGAAGGGGAATTCGTCTCGCAGAGCTGGGCGGAGGTTGGACACGCGGTTACGTCGCTCGCCAAAGCGCTGGTGCAGCGTGGTCTGCAGCCCGGCGACCGGGTTGTGCTGGTGGCGGAAAACCGGCCCGAGTGGCTGATCGCCGATTTGGCGATCATGGCGGCCGGCGCCATCACCGTGCCGGCCTACACCACCAACACGGTCGATGATCACGCGCACATCTTGTCGAATTCCGGTGCGCGGGTGGCGATCGTCTCGACAGCAGCGCTGGCGGACCGGCTGTTCCCAGCCGCCGTGCGCGCGAGCTTGGATTTCGTGGTCAGCATGCAGCTGCCGGCCGTGGTGCCGCAGGAACTGACGGTCGTGACCTGGGACAATCTGTTGGCCGAAGGTGCAGCCCTGCCCGGTGACGCCCGCGTGCGCGCGGAAGAGGTGAAACCAGACGATCTCGCCTGTCTGATCTACACCTCCGGCACCGGTGGTCGGCCGAAGGGCGTGATGCTCAGCCACAAGAACGTGCTGGCGAACGTGATCGGGGCGCTGGCGGTCGTGGAGGAACTGCACGCCCACACCGGTGGTGCGCCAGAGGGCGGCCATACCTTCTTGTCGTTCCTGCCGCTCAGCCACGCGTTTGAGCACACGGCCGGTCACTGCCTGCCGATCGCGATGGGGGCCGAGATCACCTACGCGGGCGGGGCCGACAGTCTCAGCCAAGACATGCCGGTGGTGAAGCCAACCATCATGGTGGCAGTGCCGCGCTTGTTTGAAGTGCTGTACAGCCGGATCATGGTGGCGGCCAAGCGCAACACTGGCCTGAAGCGCTGGTTGTTTGAGCGCACCCTCGACATCGGCAGCCGGCGCGCGACCGATCCGGCCAGCCTGTCGTTTCTCGACAAGGCGCTCGACCCGCTGCTGACCAAGCTGGTGCGATCAAAGGTGCGCGACCGCTTCGGTGGCCGCTTGATCGCGCTGGTCTCCGGTGGTGCGCCGCTCAACGTTGAGATCGGGATTGCGTTCCAAGCCCTCGGCCTGCCGATCTACCAGGGCTACGGCCAGACTGAAGCTTCCCCGATCGTCAGCGTCAACCGGCCGCGGCTCGTTAAGATGCACTCGGTCGGCCCGGTGATGCAGGGGGTGACGGTGCGGATCGCCGAAGATGGCGAGATCTTGGTGCGCGGCGATCTCGTCATGCACGGCTACTGGGGTGACCAGAGTGCGACCGAACAGGCGTTGCGCGATGGCTGGCTGCACACCGGCGACATCGGCGTGGTCGACAGCGACGGCTACATCCAGATCACCGACCGCAAGAAGGACATCATCGTCATCTCCGGTGGCGACAACATCGCGCCGGCCCGCGTTGAAGGCCTGCTGACCCTGGAGCCCGAAATCGCCCAGGCGATGGTGCACGGTGACAAGCGGCCCTACCTCGTGGCTGTGCTGGTGGCGGACGATGAGGTGATCCGCAAAGCCGCCGAAGACGCCGATCCGGCCGCAGCCGTGAAGAAAACCCTCAGTGCCGCCGTCGACCGGGTCAACAAGCGGCTGTCCCAGATTGAACGGGTGCGCAGCTTCGTGGTCGCCGAGGAACCCTTCTCGATCGACAACCAGCAGATGACACCGACCATGAAAGTCCGCCGCCACATCGTGCGCGGCCGCTATGGCGTGGAGCTGGAAGCGCTCTACCCGAACAAGGGCTGAGCACGGGACGCATTGACAGATCGTCGCAGGCTCCCCACCTTGGAATTAATCTAAACATTCCAAGGTCAGGAGCGCGTGATGGACGGCATTCAGCAGCCGAAGCCCGGCAAATGCCCAGTGATGCACACGAGCCAAGGGGGTCGCTCGAACCGCGATTGGTGGCCGAGCCAGCTGAACCTGCGCATCCTGCACCAACACTCCCAGGCCGCGAGCCCGATGGCACCGGGGTTCGACTATGCCAAGGCCTTCAGCGCGCTCGACCTGGCCGCTGTCCAGGCCGATCTCACGGCCTTGATGACCGACAGTCAGGATTGGTGGCCGGCGGATTATGGCCACTACGGCCCGCTGTTCATCCGCATGGCCTGGCATGCCGCCGGCACCTACCGCATCGGCGATGGCCGCGGCGGGGCGGCGACGGGAGCGCAGCGCCTGGCACCGCTCGGTAGCTGGCCGGATAACGCAAACCTGGACAAGGCGCGTCGCCTGCTCTGGCCGATCAAGCAGAAGTACGGCGCCAGCCTGTCGTGGGGTGACTTGTTCATCCTCGCCGGCAACGCCGCGATCGCCTCCATGGGCGGGCCGGTGTTTGGCTTCGGTGGGGGCCGGGTCGATGTCTGGGAACCGGAAGAAGACATCCACTGGGGCACGGAGGCCGATTGGCTGGGTGACCAGCGCTACCAGGGCGACCGGGTGCTGGATGACCCGCTGGGGGCGGTCCAGATGGGCCTGATCTATGTGAACCCGCAAGGTCCGAACGGTGAGCCCGATCCTGTGCGCTCAGCCCGGGACATCCGGGAGACCTTCGCGCGCATGGCGATGAATGATGAAGAAACCGTGGCCCTGGTCGCTGGCGGCCACACCTTCGGCAAGTGCCACGGCGCGGGGCCTGAAGATCATGTCGGGCGCGAGCCCGAAGGGGCGGACATCACCGCCCAGGGCCTCGGCTGGCTCAGCAGTTTCCAGTCGGGCAAGGGTGGCCACACGATCACCAGCGGCATCGAAGGTGCGTGGACGCCGAACCCGGTTGCCTGGGACAACGGCTACTTCGATGTGCTGTTCGGCTACGACTGGGAATTGGTGAAAAGTCCAGCCGGCGCCCGGCAGTGGCAGCCAAAAGCGCTTGCCGCCAAGGACATGGCACCGGCCGCCCACGATCCGGCCCAAAAAGTGACCATCATGATGACGACGGCCGACATGGCGCTGCGCATGGATCCGGCGTACGCCGCGGTCTCGCGCCGCTTCCACCAGAACCCGGCCGCCTTCGCCGATGCGTTCGCGCGGGCCTGGTACAAGTTGACCCACCGGGACATGGGGCCGCGCGTGCGGCTGCTTGGGTCCCAGGTGCCGGCGGAAGAATTGCTGTGGCAAGACCCGATCCCCGCGGTCGACCACCCGTTGGTCAGCGATGCGAATATCGCGGACGTGAAGGCGATGATCCTCGCGACCGGCCTTTCGGTGGTGGATCTGGTGTGGGTCGCCTGGGCGTCCGCTTCCACCTTCCGGGGCTCGGACAAGCGCGGCGGGGCCAATGGTGCCCGCATTCGTTTGGCACCGCAGAAGGATTGGGCCGCCAATGAGCCGGCACGGTTGGGGTCGATCCTGCAGGCCTTGGAGGCCGTGAAGGCCGGGTTCGAACGCACCGCTGCCGGCGGCAAGAAAATCTCGCTCGCTGACGTGATCGTGCTGGCAGGGTGTGTGGGGATCGAGGCGGCAGCCAAGGCGGCGGGCCACAGCGTCACGGTGCCGTTCACGCCGGGCCGGATGGATACCGACCAGGCGCGCACGGACGCGCACTCCTTCGCGCCTTTGGAGCCGCGCGCCGATGGCTTCCGCAACTACCTGGCCCCGGGCCTGACGCAACCAGCCGAACACCTGCTGGTCGACAAGGCGCAGCTGCTCGGCCTCAGCGCCCCGCAGATGACGGCGCTGGTGGGTGGCTTGCGCGCGATCGGCGTCACAGCAAGCGGCACGGCGCATGGCGTGCTGACCAACCGGCCGGGCCAGCTCACCAACGATGTGTTCGTGAACCTGCTCGATATCGGCACGGTCTGGACTGCGATCGGCGCAGATGAGGCGACCTTCCAGGGTCGCAACCGGGCAACTGGCGCGAAGACTTGGACGGCAACCCGGGTGGATTTGGTGTTCGGTTCCAACTCGCAGCTGCGCACCCTGGCGGAAGTCTATGCCGGTGCTGACGGCATGGCGGCTCTGCTGCGCGACTTCATCGCGGGCTGGACCAAGGTGATGAACGCCGACCGCTTCGACCTAGCCTAGACCAACGCCTGGCAGTCCGCCGGCAGCGTCCACCAGGGCGCTGCTGCGGATCAGGCCGGCGACCGCCGTGATGTCATCGGTGAACGCGCGGTCATCCGTCAGGGTGGCCGCGTGGGCCCGCACCAGCAGGTGTACGGCGGCGATTGGCGCACTGGGGCGCAAGGGGGCGCGGAAGTCGAGGCCTTGGGCGGCGGCCAGGATTTCGATCGCGATGATGTGGGTCAGGTTCTCGGCCATGGCATGCAGGCGCAAGGCCGCGTGGGTTGCCATCGAGACATGGTCTTCCTGGTTGGCGGACGTTGGGATCGTATCGATGCTGGCCGGGGTTGCGCGCTGCTTGTTCTCAGCGGCCAGTGCGGCTGCCGTCACCTGCGGGATCATGAAGCCGGAATTCAAGCCGGGCTTCGGTGTTAAGAACGCCGGCAGGCAGCTGGTCGCGGGGTCGACCAACAGCGCGATCCGCCGTTCCGCCAGATTGCCAATCTCGGCGGTGGCGATCGCGATCTGATCGGCGGCGAGGGCGACTGGTTCGGCATGGAAGTTGCCGCCGGAGATCACCTCGCCGGTGTCTGCGAACACGAGGGGATTGTCGGAGACGCCATTGGCTTCGGTCACCAACACGGATGCTGCGTGGCGCAGGCTTTCCAGGCACGCCCCCATCACTTGCGGCTGACAGCGCAAGGAATAGGGGTCCTGCACCCGGTCATCGCCGACAACGTGGCTGGCACGGATCGCACTGCCGGCCATCAGCTGGCGCAAGGTGGCGGCGACATCGATCTGGCCCTGGTGGCCGCGCAAGCTGTGGATGCGCGCATCGAACGGCGCGTCGGACCCGGCAGCGGCGTCAACACTCATGGCACCCGCAATCAGGGCTGCCTGAAACGCCCGGTGCACAGCCAAAAGGCCGGTGACCGCGAGTGCCGTCGAGCACTGCGTGCCGTTCAAGATCGCCAAGCCTTCCTTTGGGCCGAGGGTGAGCGGCTGTAGGCCCGCAGCTTTCAGGCGGCTTGCCGCATCACCACCACCGAGCACCCGCCCCTCGCCAATCACCAGCGCGGCCACCTCAGCCAGCGGGGCGAGATCGCCCGACGCACCGACCGATCCTTGGCCCGGGATCTCCGGCAAGATGCCAGCCCCAAGGCACTGCGCCAACAGCTCCGGCACCGCCGGCCGGACACCAGAGACCCCGTGCAGCAAGCTCGCGATCTTGAGCGCGAGGGTGAGGCGCACCACCGGTTCGCTGAGCGGCTGGCCAACACC
>JAAFHH010000026.1 GCA_013297545.1 Alphaproteobacteria bacterium | reverse complement strand
ACGCTCTTCCGATCTTCAAGGGCATGGTGGTGTTCGGCCACGGCGGCAACACCGTGACCCGCATGCCGGAAGTGCAAAAGGGCCTGGAAGCGCTTGAGCTTCTGGTCGTCGCCGATCCGCACCCGACCACGTTCGCCGTGCTGGGCGATCGCAAGGAGAACACCTACCTCCTGCCGATCTGCACCCAGTTCGAATGCTCGGGCTCACGCACGGCGTCGAACCGGTCGATCCAGTGGGGCGAGAAGGTGGTCGAGCCGATCTTCGAATCGAAGAACGACTACGAAGTGATCTTCCGTCTGGCGGAAAAGCTCGGCTTCGCCAACCAGATGTTTAAGAACATCAAGGTTGAGAACAAGCAGCCGGTGCCGGAAGACATCCTGCGGGAAATCAACCGCGGTGGCTTCTCGACCGGCTATTGCGGCCAGTCGCCGGAACGCTTGAAGGCGCATATGGAACGCCAGGGTGACTTCGACCTGGTGACCCTGCGGGCGTCGGATGGTCCGAACAAGGGCGACTACTACGGTCTGCCGTGGCCATGCTGGGGCAAGCCGGAAATCCGGCACCCGGGCACGCACATTCTCTACAACACCAACCTGCACGTGAAGGATGGTGGCGGCACCTTCCGGCCGCGCTTCGGGGTGGAACGCAATGGCGCGACGTTGCTGGCGGAAGGCTCGTTCTCTGTCGGCTCGGCGATCCAGGACGGCTACCCGGAATTCACCTACGGCATTTTCAAGCGCCTTGGGTGGGATGCGGATCTGACCGCGGACGAGCGCGCAACCATCGAACGGATCGGCGGCAACGCAGCCGATAACGTCTCCTGGGCGACCGACCTGTCGGGCGGCATGCAGCGCGTGTGTGTGGAAAAGGGCGTGTCGCCGTTCGGCAATGGCAAGGCCCGCGCCAATGCGTGGAACCTGCCGGATCCGATCCCGGTGCACCGCGAGCCGATCTACAGCCCGCGTCCGGACTTGGTGGCCAAGTACCCGACTTTGCCGGATGCGCGTCAGCTGCGGATGGCCAACATCGGGGCGACGGTGCAAAAGCGCGCTGTCGACAGCAAGGCGGCGGAAAACTTCCCCATCGTGCTGACCTCCGGCCGGTTGGTCGAATACGAAGGTGGCGGCGAAGAAACCCGCTCCAACAAGTGGCTGGCCGAGTTGCAGCAAGACATGTTCGTCGAGATCAATCCGGCTGACGCTGCCGCCCGCGGGATTGCGGATGGTGGCTGGGTGCTGGTCACCGGTCCGGAGAACAGCTCACGCGCGCGCATGAAGGCGCTGGTGACGGAACGCGTCGGTCGTGGGGTGGCGTGGATGCCGTTCCACTTCGCCGGCTGGTTCCAAACCCAGGATCAGCGTGGCCGCTATCCGAAGGGCACGGACCCGATCGTGTTGGGTGAGTCGGTGAACACCGTCACCACCTACGGCTACGATCCGGTGACCAATATGCAGGAAACCAAAGTCACGCTTTGCCAGATCCGCGCAGCGTAAGGGGGGACGACATCATGGCACGCATGAAGTTTCTGTGCGACGCGGACCGCTGCATTGAGTGCAACGCCTGCGTTACCGCTTGTAAGAACGAACACGAAGTACCCTGGGGCATCAACCGCCGGCGCGTCGTCACCATCAATGACGGCAAGCCGGGCGAGCGGTCGATCTCCATGGCCTGCATGCACTGCACGGATGCGCCTTGCGCCGCCGTGTGCCCGGTCGATTGCTTCTACACCACGGCCGATGCCGTCGTGTTGCACTCGAAGGATCTGTGCATTGGCTGCGGCTACTGCTTCTACGCCTGTCCGTTTGGTGCGCCGCAGTACCCGCGGGTTGGCAACTTCGGCTCCCGCGGCAAGATGGACAAGTGCACCTACTGCGCTGGTGGTCCGGAAGCCGATGGCTCGCAGGCCGAATACGTCAAGTACGGTGCGAACCGTCTGGCCGAGGGCAAACTGCCGCTGTGCGCTGAGATGTGCTCGACCAAGTCGCTGTTGGCGGGGGATGGCGACATCATCGCCCAGATCTACCGCGAGCGCGTGACCAAGCGCGGCTACGGCTCCGGTGCTTGGGGCTGGCGCACGGCGTACAAAGAAACCATCACGGTCTAAGGGCGTGGGGGCTGGTATTGGCCGGCCCTCATCCGTCCCCAAAAAGAATTGGGAGGAATTCTATGTCCCTCATGGCTTGGCTTCGGCGCGGATTGGTCGCCGTTCTGGCTTTGGTGGCGGTGGTGGCCCTGGTGCCAGCAGCCGACGCGCAGCAGCCGACTTCGGTCAATCCGCGCGCCTCTTCGGTGCAGGAAGACCAGCTGCTGCGCCAGTTGCAGCAAGTTGATGGCCGCATCACCATTCCCGACACTCGCGCTGGCGTGTTGATCCAGCCGAGCGGGCGCGAATGGCAGGTGTTCCACCAGGGCACCATGCGCACGGTGGGTGCGATTGCCGTGCTCGGCGTGCTCGCCCTGTTGGTGGTGTTCTACGTCACCCGCGGCCGGATCATGATTGATGCCGGGCCGTCGAAGTCGAAGATCCTGCGCTTCAATACGTTTGAGCGGTTTGTGCACTGGTTAACCGCTGGTGCCTTCATCGCGCTGGCGCTGACCGGCCTTAACATCACCTTCGGCAAGTCGGTGCTGTTGCCGCTGATCGGGCCGGAGGCGTTCACGGCCGTCAGCCAGATGGGCAAGTACGTCCACAACTACGTCAGCTTCCCGTTCATGCTGGGCCTGGTGTTCATGTTCCTGGTCTGGGCCGTGCACAATCTGCCGAACGCGACCGATGTGGCGTGGATCAAGGCGGGCGGTGGCTTGCTGAAGAAGGGCGTGCACCCGCCGGCCAAGAAGTTCAACGCGGGCCAGAAGCTGATCTTCTGGTCGGTGATCTTGGGCGGTACGGCCTTGTCGATCACCGGCGTGATCTTGCTGTTCCCGTTCGCCAGTGGCCTGTCGATCGCGGACATGCAATTGGCGCAGATCATCCACGGGCTGATCAGCCTGGTGCTGATCGGCATCATGCTGGCGCACATCTACATCGGGTCGGTTGGCATGGAAGGCGCGCTTGATGCCATGGCATCGGGTGAGGTTGACCTCAACTGGGCGAAAGAACACCACAGCCTGTGGGTCAAGGAAGAAGCCGGCAAGAGTGCCGCAGTTTCGCGCCCGGCACCGGCCGAATAGGCTTTGATCCACGTCACCACTTGTCAGGGGGGCTGCGGCCCCCCTCTTCTTTGGCATGACTGAGATGCGCGTTATCGGCCTCGCCGGGTGGAGTGGTGCCGGCAAAACAACGTTGCTGACCAAGGCGATCCCGCTGCTGGTGCGCCAAGGCATCCGGGTCTCGACCCTGAAGCACGCCCACCACGGGTTTGACATCGACCACCCGGGCAAAGACAGCTACCAGCACCGTCAGGCTGGTGCGTCGGAAGTGCTGGTGGCATCCGGCCGGCGCTGGGCCTTGATGCACGAGCTGCGCACCGAGCCGGAGCCGACCCTCGCGGAGCTGGTGGCTAAACTCTCGCCGGTCGATCTGCTGATCGTGGAGGGCTTCAAGCGCGACCCGCACCCGAAGCTCGAAGTGCATCGGGGCGGCAACGGCAAGCCGTTCCTGCACCCGGACAATCCAACAATCCTGGCTGTCGCAACCGACCAGCCGGATCAGGTGACCGACCGGCCAGCCCTCCACCTCGACGACATCGAGCGCATCGTCCCACTGCTGCTAGACCTCGCCGTGCCGCTGGCGGAGGTGCGCGATGGCGCAGCTTAGCGACGATTGCTTTGCATTCGGCGGCCCGCTGTTGACGGTCGATGCGGCTGCAGCGTTGATCGTGGAGCGCATTCCCGTCGTCGCTGGCATCGAACACGTACCCCTCAGCGACGTTGACGGCCGGGTGCTGGCAGCAGACATCACCGCCCCCCTGCCGCTGCCACCGTTCGACAACTCTGCAGTCGACGGCTACGCGGTCCGTGCGGCCGACCTCGTAGCCGGCGGACCAACCCTGCTGCCCGTCGCCGGGCGGATCATTGCGGGTACGCGCGACGTCGCCGCCCTCACGCCGGGCACGGCGGGGCGCATCTTTACCGGTGCC
Organism: Alphaproteobacteria bacterium; assembly: GCA_013297545.1. Lineage (GTDB taxonomy): Bacteria > Pseudomonadota > Alphaproteobacteria > Elsterales > Elsteraceae > RDXE01. Next base: position 10,348 of record JAAFHH010000026.1, on the reverse strand, counting down.
TGTATGCCCAGCGGCGCGGACACCGTGTTCATGCAAGAAGACGTAGTTGTGGAAGCCGATGGCCGCGTGCGCCTGCCGCCCGGCCTCAAAGTGGGTGCCAACCGCCGGCTCGCGGGGGAGGATCTGAACCAGGGTGCCCCGGCACTTCGGGCGGGCTTGCGCATCCGCCCGCAAGACTTGGCGCTGGCCGCCAGCCTTGGCCTCACGACGCTGCCCGTGCACACGCGCCTGCGGGTCGCGGTCGCCTCCACCGGCAACGAGGTGGTGGCACCGGGCGAGCCGTTACCACCGGGCAGCCTCTACGACGCCAACCGGTTTCTGCTGCTGTCCCTGGTCCGCCGCGCGGGTGCGATCGCGACCGATGGCGGCATCATCCCGGATCAGCCGGATCTGGTGGCGGAGCGCCTGACGGCGCTTGCCGCCAACCACGATCTCGTCATCACCTCCGGCGGGGTGTCGACCGGGGAGGAAGATCATGTCCGCAGCGCGGTCGATGCCGCCGGCAGCCTGGTGTTCTGGCGCATCGCCATCAAGCCTGGCCGGCCGGTGGCGCTGGGATTGATCGCCGGCACGCCGTTCATTGGCCTGCCGGGCAATCCGGTCGCGGCGTATGTCACCTTCGTGCGGGTCGCACGGCTGTTGATTGCCCGCTTGGGCGGGGAGGTGTTTACACCGCCCACCGGCCTCGCCGTCGTCAGCGGCTTTCGCTACCGCAAAAAAGTTGGCCGCAGGGAATACGTGCGCGTGCGGCTCACGCCAGGCGAGGCTGGCCCAGTCGCGCTAAAACACCCGCGCGAAGGGGCGGGTGTCATCACGTCGCTGACCGAAACCGATGGCCTGTTAGAACTGCCGGAAGACGCAACCGAACTCGCAGTGGGCGATCCGGCGCGCTTCCTCAGCTACGCCGAGCTCAGCTAATCAGCTACCTGGATTGTACCAGTTCTTGCCGACGAGGTTATCGCCCGGCTCACCCACGCGGGCACCAGTGGTCGAGAAGGCTTGGTGGGCTGGGGTGTAGAAGGTGCTCTGCAGGCCGATTGCAACACCGACGGCCATCACCACGGCCACCACGACAGATCCGAGAAACGCTTGCATGACCATCCTCCCTCCCGCGCGCTCGCGTGGCGTCGCGGTATTGCGATAGATATGGCGCGAACTGCGCCGGTAATCAACGCATCGCCTGCGCAATTGCTTCAGCGGCGCTTAAGTCTTCCGGCGTGTTGGCGTTGAAGAACGGGTCGACCGGGTCGGTCGCCCACTCAACGGTCGCGAGCGGGTAGCGCGCCGTCCAGCGGTCGATCTTGCGCATGTCCTCGTCGACCAAGGCCTGGCGCAGTGCCGGGGCCAAGGCGACCGGCCAGAGGCCAATCACCGGGTGGCTGTAGCCGCCGGACGCTGCGACGGCGAGCCTCGCCCCCGCGGCGATCCGGGCGGCCTGCAGGCGGGCCACCAAGTCCCGCGGCACAAACGGCGTGTCGGCCGCGACACTGACGACCCAGGCGATGTCTGGTCGCGCAGCAGCTGCGTACTCCAAACCGGCCAGGATGCCGGCGAGCGGGCCTGCGAAATCGCCCACACTGTCGGCTACCACCGGCAGACCAGTGTTTGCGAATCGAGCAGGGTCACCATTGGCATTCAACACCAGCCCGGCGCATTGGGGGCTGAGGCGCTCGATCACGTGATCCAACAAGGTCCGGCCGGCGATGGCTTTCAGCGGCTTGTCGCCGCCACCCATGCGGCGCGCGAGGCCACCGGCGAGGAGGAGGCCGAGGGTTGGCTCACGCATCCTCGTCTGCCCCCTTGCGGCGGTGCTTGCCGGCTTCGTCTGCGACGTAGCTCAAGTCTTGGTCGAACACGATGCGCTCCGCCCCGGCGAGCGCCACGAACCGCTTACCGCGCGCGCGGCCCACCAGTGTGAGGCCGGCTTTGCGCGCAAGCTCCACCCCCCACGCCGTGAAGCCGGAGCGGGAGACCAGGATCGGGATGCCCATGCGCACGGTCTTGATGACCATTTCGGAGGTGAGACGACCGGTGGTGTAGAAGATCTTGTCGCCGCCCGGCACCCCGTGGTGGCGCATCCAGCCCGCCACCTTGTCGACCGCGTTGTGGCGGCCGACATCCTCCATATAGACCAGCGGCTGGTCTTCCCGGCACAGCACGGAGCCGTGAATGGCGCCCGCCTCCAAGTACAGCGACGGGATCGTGTTGATCGCGTTGGTCAGCCGGTAGAGCCACGAGGTTTTCAGCGGCGCTGCGGGTAGCACGATCTGGTCGAGTGCTTCCATCAGATCGCCAAACGCCGTGCCCTGGGCGCAGCCCGACGTGATGGTTTTCTTCTTCAGCTTGGCTTCGAAGTTGGTCGCACCCGGTGTGCGCACGACGACGACCCCCAGATCCTCGTCATAGTCGATCGCCTCCACCGGATCCTCCGGCCCCAGCATCGCTTGGTTCAGCAGATAGCCCAGCGCCAGGTATTCCGGGTAGTCGCCGATCGTCATCATGGTGACGATCTCTTGGGCGTTGAGGTAGAGCGTCAGCGCCCGTTCCACCGTCACCGAGGTGTCGACCGGCTGACCGGTCTGATCGATGCCAGTCACCCGTTCGGTCAGCCGCGGATCGGCGGGGTTCGGCAGGATCAGCGGGCGCGGGCTCGCCCAGGTCACGGCTTGATCCATTTCACCCCGATCTCGCAGGTACCACCGCCCGGGAACCAGCGGGCGAGCAATTGGCGCCCGCCCGGTTGCGTCGCCTCGGCCGACCAGAGCTGACCGCGGTCGGCCACGGCGCCCGCCGCAATCGCCCCGCCACCCAGCAGGGACGCAAACCGGTCGCGCTCCACCACGCACGCTGCGATGTCGCGGGTGCGGGTGCTGGCCGCCGGTGTGAATTCCAGTTCTTCGACCAGGCCGGTCTTCAGGTTCGCCATCGCCTGCAGCCAGACCGGGCCAGCGGCGGTAACCACCGTCTCACTCGCCATCGGCCGGCCGTCGCAGCCGAGCGCGTCGATCGTGCTGGTCGCGGGCAGGGCCGCACCAAACTGATAGCGGCCGACACCGCTGTTGGGGGCCGGCAGGGCCGAGCCCAGCAGCAGTGCTGCCCCAACAGCGGTGGCGGAGCGCAAGATCATCCCGGGCGGCGGAGCACGCCGCAGGCGATGCGGGCACCCGCATTGCCGATCGGCTGGCTGACGTGGTCATCGCGTGACGCGTGGATCACGATCGCAGCGCCATTGGCATCGAGCAAGGTGCCGCGGCCCGGCGCGCCCGTGATCGAGATCAGGGTCGAGAACCACTCAACCTCCGCACTGCCATCGCGGTGCGCGAACAGGTTGGGCAAGTCGCCATAGTCACCGGTCGGGTTCATCAGCCCGTGCGGCAGGTCTGGTGCCCCAAGGTGCGGGCCGCTCGCGACGAACCCGGCATCCCGGTCATCGCAGGTGCCAACCGAATGGATGTGGGTGCCATGCGGCCCCGGCGGCAACCCGCCTTCGCGGATCTGCAGATAGACCAACACGCCGCGCGGGCCTTCGGTGAAGCGCGCCTCGCCAATGGTTTGGCCCGCGCGATCAATGATCGGTGCCACGGCCGTGACCGGTGGTGTTTGGGCCACAGCCGGTGCGGCCAGTGCAATCAACCCAGCAGCGAGAGCTGCGCGCAATGCAATCATGGTGTCCTCCCCAAAACGGCCGTTCCTCGCCGTTGGGCAAGAACATAGGCGGTAGCCGCGCGTTCGACCAGTCGACAGCGCCTGGCCAACCGCCTATAGCACGCACTTTGTCGCGCGGGGGTGTCACGCATGCTGCAAGAACTGATCGGGTTGCTGCCACTCATTGTGGCGCTTGCAGCCACCGGCGCCGTCGCTGGGATTGTCGCCGGCCTGCTGGGTGTGGGCGGCGGCATTGTCGTGGTGCCGGTGTTGTTCCACGTGCTCTCCAGCATGGGCTATGAGAGCACGGTTGCGATCAGTGTGGCGGTTGGCACCTCGCTCGCCTCTCTGGTGCCGACGGCATACATGTCCGCGAAGGCGCACAATGGCCGCGGCACCGTCGACCATGATTTGCTGCGCGCGTGGGGGCCGTGGATCCTGGTTGGGGTCGCGATCGGCCTTGTGGTCGCCACCGTCGTCGGTGGGACCGCGTTGAAGCTGGTGTTTGGTGTCGCCGCCCTGGTGGTGGCGTTGCACATGGCGCTGTCGAAGGAAGGCTTCCACATCGCGCCGGCCTTGCCGGGGGCGCCGGCCAATCAGGCGATGGCGACGGCGATTGGGGGTGTGTCGGTCATGATGGGCATCGGCGGTGGTACCTTGTCGGTGCCAACCCTCAGCCTGTTCAACTACCCGATCAAGCGGGCGGTTGGCACGGCGGCCGCGATCGGCTTGATCATCGGCATTCCGGGTGCGATCGGCATGATGTACGCCGGGCTCGACCAGCCGGGTCGGCCGGCGTGGTGCATCGGCTGGTTGTCGCTGCCAGGCCTCATCGCGATCACACCGCTGCAGGTGGCGCTCGCCCCGACCGGCGCCAAGCTCGCGCACATCGTGCCGGCCGCTTTGCTGCGCAAACTATTCGCACTGTTCTTGGCGGTGACGGCGGCGCGTATGCTGTGGAGTGTGCTCGCCTGATTACTGGGCGGCAGCGGCCCGCAAGATTGGGGTCCAGCGCGCGACCTCGCTGGTGACCAGGCGCTGCAGGGCGGCGGGGCCACGCTCCGCCGGGCCTGGCAGTTCACCGCCCAATTCGATCAAGCGATCGCGCACCTGCGCATCATCGAGGGCGACGCTGAGTGCTTGGGCGAGCCGGTCGACCACCGCTTGGGGCGTACCGCGCGGCGCGAACAGCGCGTTCCACACGGCGGTTTCAAAACCAGCAAGCCCGGCTTCGATCAGCGACGGCACTTGGGGCAGGGCAGGTGACCGCGTGCGGGTCGACACGCCGAGCGCCATCACCGTTCCGCCCTGCACTTGGCCAATCACATTGACCGTCTGATCGAACAGAAAATCGACCCGGCCGGCGGCGACATCAGCCAGCGCCGGTGCCGTGCCGCGGTAGGGGATGTGGTCCGCCATGGTCTGGCTGAGGGTCAGGAACAGCAGCCCGCCGAGGTGGGACGAGGCACCGACGCCGGCCGACGCAAACGTGGCGCGTGCTCCAGGGGCGCGCAGGTACGTCAGCAACCCGCCGAGGTCGCTCGCAAGGCCAGGGCGCACCACCAGCACCAGCGGGTTGGTGGCGATCAAGCCGACGGGCTGAAAATCCGTCTCCGCATCGTAGGGCGGCGGTGTGGTCAGCACCTGCAGAGCCGTGTGGGTGCCGATGTTGCCGAGCACCAGGCTGTAGCCGTCGGGGGCGGCCCGCTGGACGCGCTGCACGCCAATCGCGCCACCCGCACCGCCGACGTTTTCCACCACGATGGTCTGGCCGAGCTCTTGCCCCATGCGCCGGCTAACGATCCGGCCGAGCACGTCGGTTGGCCCGCCGGCTGCGAACGGCACGATCAGCTGGATGGTGCGGGTCGGGAAGCTCTGAGCAGTGGCGGGGGCGGCCCCCGCCACTGCCAGCAGTCCACACAGCAACAGTCTGATCATGGCGCCCTCCGGGAAGATCTTGTGGACCTGTTCGTTGGGAGGGCGGTCGAGGTTACCCGGACCGGATTACTCGACCGTCGCACCGGCCGCTTTGATCGCCGGGATCCAACGTTCCATGTCAGAGCGCACGCGCGCGCGCAGGGCTTCGCGTGAGCGCTGTTCCACCGTCGGCACTTCAGCGCCGAGGTCGGCCAGGCGGCTCGACACCGTCTCATCGGCCATCGCCTCCAAGTAGGCGGCATGCAGACGCTGAAGCACGGGTTCGGGCGTGCCGCGCGGGGCGAACACGCTGTTCCAGACACCGATCTCCAGGACTGGCAGGCCGACTTCCGCAAACGTCGGCACCGTCGGGACGACGGCAAAGCGCGTCGCTGTCGTGATCGCGAGCGGCGCGACGGTGCCGGCTTGCACCTGCGGCACGGCGTTGACCGACTGATCGAACATGAAGTCGAACTGGCCGGCGACCAGGTCGTTCATCGCCGGACCCGTGCCGCGATACGGGATGTGCTGGCCGCCTGAGCCCTGTACCTGGCTGAAGAACAAGATCGCCGCGACATGGGACATCGAGCCGACCCCGGCCGAGCCATAGCTCGCGCGCTCGCGGTTCTGGCGCAGCCAGGTCACGAAATCCGGAAACGTCGTGATGTTGAGGGACTTGCGCACCAGCAACAGCTGCGGATTGGTGCCGAGCGTGCCGATCGGCTCAAAGCTCGTATCGGCGTTGTAGGCGATGGTGCGGTAGAGCGCCATGTTGGCGACTTGCGTGCCGAGGTGGCCGGTCAGCAGCGTGTAGCCATCGGCGGGTGCCCGGGCGACCCGGGTGACACCAATAGTGCCGCCAGCACCGGCGACATTTTCCACCAGCACGGCTTGGCCGAGCGTGCGGCTCATGCGTTGCCCGACGATGCGGGTCATCACATCAGTCGGTCCACCGGCTGCGAACGGCACGATCACCGTGATCGGTCGGTTCGGGAAGGTCTGCGCGGCAACTGGGCCGCTGAGACAAGCAAGAGCGGTGGCCAGAGCCAACAGTCGACGGCGATGCATGTGTGTCCTCCCCTAGATTTTCGCTATGGTAGAACTGTTCGCGCGAAACGCAAAGCCGCCGACTGGTGGTGGTAGGCTATTCGGCTGTGGCACCAGCCTCGCGGATCACCGGAACCCAGCGCGCGATGTCGGCCGCGTGCTTGTCGCGGAACGCACCCAGCCGGAGTTCATCGCTCGACGGGATCTGCACCGCGAGTTCGGTCAAGCGCGTGCGCAGGGCCGGTTCGGCCAACGCCTGGTTCGCCACTTGGTTCAACCGCTCCAGGATCGCCGGCGGCGTGCCCTTGGGTGCGAACAGCGTGTTCCAGATCGCGACATCAAAGCCCGTAAGGCCGCTTTCCGCCAAGGTCGGCAGGTTCGGCAGTTGCGGCAGACGCTGGGGTGTGGTGACACCCACCGCCACGACATTGCCGGCTTGGATCTGTTCGAGCAGGTTCAGCGCCTGGTCGATCATGTAGTCGAACTGGCCGGCGACCAGATCATTCAGCGCCGGACCCGTGCCGCGGTAGGCGACGTCTTGCACCTTGGTCTGGGTCATCGAATGGAACATCAGGGCTGCCGTGTGCGAGGCCGAGCCGATGCCGGCATGGCCGTAGCTCAGGCGGGCCTGGTTTTGGCGCACGTGTGCCAGGAAGGCCGGCACGGCCGCCGGCGCCCCGCGCTTGGCGACCAGGATCATCGGATTCACACCGAGCGGCGCGATCGGTTCGAAATCAGTCTGCGGGTTGTACTGCAGCTGGCGATAGAGCGCGATGTTGGAGACGTGCGTGCCCAAGTGGCCGACCGTCAGCACATAGCCATCGGGGGCAGCGCGTGCCCCGCGAGTGACGCCGATGGTACCACCAGCACCGCCGACGTTTTCCACCACCATGGTCTGACCCAGGATGGCCCCCATGCGCTGGGTGACCAGGCGGGCGAGCACGTCCGTCGGCCCACCGGCGGCGAACGGTACGATCACCGTGATCGGACGGGCTGGATATTGTTGGGCGGCAGCGGGTGCTGCAAAGGCAACGGCAGCAAGAACACCGGCAACTGCGCGGCGTGTGAGCATGGACGACATCGTGGTTCCCCCCGGAGTTAAACCTCAGCTGGCGGCGCGCAGGAACGGCAGCACAGCAGCCAGGACGGCTTGCGGGTTCTCTTCTGCAAGATAGTGCCCGCTCGGCACGGCATGACCGGTCACAGATATGGCGACGTCGCGCCAAAGCGCAATCGGATCAAAGCACCTGTTGACGACTCCCGTCGCGCCCCAAAGCGCCAGGACCGGCATCTGGAGTTTGTCCGCCAGATCCGCGCGGTCGTGATCCAAATCGATGGTGTTGGCAGCGCGGTAATCTTCACACATCGCGTGCACACCGGCTTCGGTGGCGTTGCCTTCAATGTAGGCGGCGAGTGCGCGCGGATCGAAGATCTCGTGCCCGCTGCGGCCGAGCATGCGGTGGACGTAGGCCGCCCGGTCCGCGCTGATCAGCATCTCTGGCAGGGGTTCCGGCTGGATCAGGAAAAACCAATGCCAATAGGCCTCCGCAAAGGCGCGGGTGGTGTTTTCGTACATCGCAAGTGTGGGGGCGATGTCGAGCACGGTCAGGCTCTGCACCCGGGCGCGGTGATCGCGCGCGAGCCGGTGGGCAACCCGCCCGCCGCGGTCGTGGCCGATCAGGTGAAAGCGCTCGAAGCCGAGGGAGTGCATGACCGCGACCATGTCCGCCGCCATCGCGCGCTTGGAATAGAGCGCGTGATCGCCGCCGCCCTTCGGCTTGGCGCTGGCGCCATAGCCCCGGAGGTCAGCGCAGACCACCGTGTAGTGCTCCGCCAGCACCGGGGCGACCCGGTGCCACATGGCGTGGGTTTGCGGGTGGCCGTGCAGCAGCAGCACCGGTGGGCCTGACCCACCGACGATGCCATGGATCTCGCCCACCGCCACCGCCGTGGTGTGGGGGCGAAATCCGGGGAACAGGCTCACGCGGTTGCTACCGCGGCCACAATCGCGGCCGTTAAGTCGCGGGTCGAGGCTTGGCCACCGAGATCCGGCGTCTTCGGCCCGCCACCCGCCAGCACGGCCGCAATCGCCCGCTCGATCGACGCGGCGGCCTCGTGGTGGCCAAGGTGGTCGAGCATCATGGCACCCGACCAGATCTGGCCGATTGGGTTGGCGATGCCCTTGCCGGCGATATCCGGTGCCGAGCCGTGCACGGGTTCGAACAAGGAGGGGTAGTCGCCTTCCGGGTTGATGTTGCCGGAGGGTGCGATGCCGATCGATCCGGTGCAGGCGGGGCCGAGGTCTGACAGGATATCGCCAAACAGGTTGGAGGCCACCACAACATCAAACCACTGCGGATTGCGCACGAAGTGGGCGCACAGGATGTCGATATGGAACTGGTCGGCCGCGACTTCCGGATAGCGGGTTTTCACCTCGGCGAAGCGTTCGTCCCAAAACGGCATGGTGTGGATGATGCCGTTGGATTTGGTGGCCGACGTCACCTTCTTGCGCGCCCGCGTCATGGCAAGGTCGAAGGCGTAGGTCAGGATCCGGTCGACGCCCTTGCGGGTGAACACGGCTTCTTGCAGGGCGAATTCGTCGGGCGTGCCGGCGTAGATCCGCCCGCCCATTTCCGAATACTCGCCTTCGCAGTTCTCCCGCACGATCACCATGTCGATGTCGCCCGGCAGCCGGTGCTTCAGCGGACCGTCAACACCTTCGAACAACCGCACCGGGCGGATGTTGGCGTAGAGCTGGAACTGACGGCGGATCGGGATCAACAGCTTCCACAAGGAGACGTGATCGGGCACGCCGGGGAAGCCTACGGCCCCTAAGAAGATCGCGTCGTGTTCTGCCAACTGGCGCATGCCATCGCCTGGCATCATCTCGCCGGTTTTCAAAAACCGCTCGCAGCTCCAATCGAGTTCAGTCCAGGCGAGATCGATGCCGAAGCGCCGGGCGGTTGCTTCCAGCACCTCGATGCCCGCGGGCACGGTTTCGCGGCCGATGCCGTCGCCGGCAATGACGGCAATCCGATGACTCATCGGGCTACTCCTCTTTGAAGACTTCTTCGCGTTTGCTGCGGATCGCTGGCAGCAACACGATGATTAACAGCAACGCACCGATCCCGAGCAGCACGGCACTGATCGGGCGTTCCAAGAACACCATCGGATCGCCCCGGCTCAGCCGCAGAGCGCGGCGTAAATTTTCTTCGATCAGCGGCGACAGCACGAAGCCGAGCAGCAACGGGGCGCCCTCAAAGCCGAGCTTCAGCAAGGCGTAGCCGAACAATCCGAACGCCGCGACCAAGAAGACGTCAAACGCGGAATTGTTCAGCGAATAGACCCCAATGCCGCAGAACACGAGGATCGCCGGGAACAACAGGCGGTAGGGCACCTGCAGCAACTTCACCCACAAGCCAACCAGCGGCAGGTTGATGATCACCAGCATGACGTTGCCGATCCACATCGACGCGATCAAGCCCCAGAACAAGTCCGGCTGCTTGGTCATCACCTGCGGGCCCGGCGTGATGCCGTGGATGGTCAGCGCTCCCACCATCAGCGCCATCACGGCGTTGGGTGGAATACCCAGGGTAAGCAGTGGAATGAACGATGTCTGCGCGCCAGCATTGTTGGCGCTCTCTGGGGCCGCGACCCCGCCGATCGCACCCTTGCCGAACTCGGCTTTGTTCTTGGAGACTTTCTTTTCCAAGCTGTAGGCCGCGAACGCCGACAAGGT
>JAAFHH010000258.1 GCA_013297545.1 Alphaproteobacteria bacterium | reverse complement strand
TGCCGCCAAACGTGTCTTCCAGGCGCTGATACGGGCTGTCCGCCCGCACGATCAGGTCTGATCGATAGACGGGCTGGCCGGCCGCCCAGTCCACCGCCGGGATCGGGGCTGCGATCGGCACGACATCGGCAAGGTCGAGCGCGATCGGGTAGCCGCACATGAACACGCACCCTAGATCCGGGCGCTGCCACAGGTGTTCCAGCGGCTGGGGGGCGGGGTAGGGCAGGTAGTCGAACGCAACCTCCGCCTCCTCGAACACGTGGGTGAACAGCTGCCGCCACAGCGCTTCGACCGCAGGTGTCACCGCGTACATGCGCGCATTGGCGATGAACCCGGTCATGACCGGGAGCCGCGGCCCAGCACCTCGCGTTTGCCGACGTGGTTCGACTGCGAAATCACGCCGTCCTCTTCCATCTTTTCCACAATGCGCGCGGCCCGGTTGTAGCCGATCTGCAGGTGCCGTTGAATGAAGCTGACGGTGCATTTGCGCTCGCGCATGACGAGAGCGACCGCCTGATCGTAGAGTTCATCGCCCGATCCGCCTTCGACGAACACGGCCGCACCACCCTCCGCACCGCCATCGAAGTCATCCTCGCCATCCAGGATGTCGTCGACATAGTCGGGCTCGCCCTGGCTTTTTACAAAGCCAACGATGCGTTCGACTTCCTGGTCGGACACGAACGGCCCGTGCACACGGGTGATCCGCCCGCCGCCAGCCATGTACAGCATGTCGCCCTGGCCGAGCAGCTGTTCGGCCCCCGCTTCGCCGAGGATCGTTCGGCTGTCGATCTTGGAGGTGACTTGGAAGCTGATGCGGGTTGGGAAGTTCGCTTTGATCGTGCCGGTGATCACGTCGACCGACGGGCGCTGCGTCGCCATGATCAAGTGGATGCCGGCCGCACGCGCCATCTGGGCCAGGCGCTGGATCGCGGCCTCAATGTCTTTGCCGGCGACCAGCATGAGGTCTGCCATCTCATCAACGATGATGACGATGTAGGGCAGCGGCTGCACGCGGTCTTCGGCGGTGATCGCCGTATCGGCGGCCATTTCAGCCGCGCGCGCGTTAAAGCCTTCGATGTTGCGCACGCCCAGCTTCGACATGGCGCGGTAGCGGGTTTCCATTTCTCTGACCGCCCATTTCAGGGCGACGACGGCTTTCTTCGGGTCGGTGACGACCGGCGTCAGCAGATGCGGAATGCCGTCGTATACCGACAGTTCCAGCATCTTCGGATCGACCATGATGAACCGGCACTGCGATGGCGGCAGGCGGAACACCAGGCTCATGATCATGGTGTTGATGCCAACCGACTTGCCCGATCCGGTGGTGCCGGCGATCAGCAGGTGGGGCATCTTGGCGAGGTCGACGATCACCGGGTCGCCGCCGATGTCCTTGCCCAGGATCAGCGGCAAGCGGCCGGCATGGTCGATGTAGGCGCCGGATGCCAGCATCTCGCGCAAATACACCGTCTCGCGCGTTGGGTTCGGCAACTCGATGCCGATCACGCTGCGGCCGGGCACGATCGCGATGCGCACCGCGATGGCACTCATGGAGCGCGCGATGTCGTCGGCCAGGTTGATCACCCGGCTCGACTTGGTGCCGGGGGCGGGTTCCAGCTCGTAGAGCGTGACGACTGGGCCCGGCCGGACTTCCATGATCTCGCCACGCACACCGAAATTGCGCAGCACGGTTTCCAGCAGGCGCGCGTTTTGGGCGAGCGCGCCTTCGTCCGCCGTGGCGTCCGGGTTGATCAGCGCCGGCGGCGCCAGCAGTTCTGAGCTCGGCAGCGCGTAGTCCGTGGTGTTGCTGAGCGTGCGCGGCCGGGTCAGGCTCGGCGGCAGGATCGGTTGGCGCAAGGGCGGCGCGTCGTCGACCGCCTCGATCTCGTCTTCGAAAACGGGGGCGAGGGCGAGGTCGTCCTCCTCGTCATCGAGGTCTGGCTCTGGGCCTGGTTCGGGCAGCACGGGCGCGGACAAGATCGGCTGCTCGTCGAGCAACGCCACCGTCGGCAGCGGCCGACGCGCAACGGGGGTCAGGCGATCGGGGGTGTCGTCGTCCTCGTCATCCAGGTCTTCGTTCAGCACCTGCTCGCGCAAGTTCGCCTCGCCCCACTCGATGCCGGCCAAGAACGCGAACGCGGCGACCACCGCCAGCGGCTCTTCGATCTGGCCGGTGCCATAGGCGATCGTGCCGTCCGGGCGGCCGGGGCGCAGTTCCAAGCCCCACTCGCGCTGGCCGTCGCCCCAGACGTGGTTGACCAAGTGGAACGGCCGGTTGTTGACCGCGCACCAGAGGTTAAACTCCGCCGCCGTCGCGACATCATCGCGCTCGGGCTGGATCGGGGGCACCGGGTCCAACCACGGCAGGACACGATCAGGCATGGGGCAACGCTCCTGGCGACGACGGACTCAACCGCCAGTCTCGCTGGCGCGCGGCCGGGCCCCAAGGCGTGCCGGCAAAACCGGCGGCTTGCCTTGGGTTTTGCGCGCCTGCGGGTACCGGCTCAGCGGGTGGTGCGTGCGAATCACCCCGCTGCCGAGCGCGCGGCGATTTTGGTCATGCGGGGCGGGCACGGGTGCTGCGGCGACGTCGCACGCCCGCGCGGGCGGAATTCCTGTAGTGTGGGTCGTGGAGATGCCATGACCAGAACCCTCGCTCTTGCGCTTGCGCTCCTGCTGCTCGCCCCCGCCACTCGCGCGGAGGACGCGCCACCGCGCTTTCAGATCACGCTCGGCGCGACGCCGCTTGGTGCGACGGCAGGGCTTGGCTACACCTGGAATTATCGGCTGGGCCAGATTGGCGTTGGACCGACGATCACCCTCGGCGGCCGCGATATCGCGCTCACCCCCGCCGATCCGTCGCCGGGTGCGGCGGTCGTGCTGCGCTCGCTCGGCCTACAAGGCAACGCCTCGGTAGCACTTGGCCGGGATTGGGCGCTGCAAGGTGCCTTGGGCTATCGCCGCGCCGGTGCGGCCGCAGACCCAGCCGCGAGCGACTTCTATTCCTACTTCGGCTTTGGCTGGCGGTTTTAGCCGCGAGGGGCCTTGCGGCTTCTCTCTGTCTAAAACGCAATATGGCTTTCCTGCCAAGCAGATATCGGGCACTGTTAAAGCCGGTCCGGGGCTGCGCGCGGTATCCCCGACAGGAGCGGATTGACTGGGTATGGCGCTCGCAGAGCCGACACACACCAAGCACGACATGGCGACCACGGGTGGCGTCTGGCACCTCGGGCAGGTGGATCTGCTCGCGGCGTCGGCTGGTATCAACGTGTTGTCGCTCGCCATGCCATTGGTGTTGCTGCAGGTCTACGACCGGATCGTGCCGAACGAGGCGTTTGCCACGCTCGCACTGATGGTGATCGGCGTGGTGGTCGCCCTCAGCCTCGAAGCGGTGCTGACCATTGTGCGCGCGCAGCTCAGTTCCTGGTCCGGTGCGCGCTTTGAGCATCGCTTGGGCGTGCAGGCAGTCGACCGGTTGCTGCGCATCGATCTCGCCCAGTTTGAACGCACCGGTGCCGGCGTGCATCTGGACCGGATGACAGCACTCGGCACCGTGCGTGACCTTTATACCGGCCAAGGTGCCTTGGCACTGGCGGACTTGCCGTTTGCGGTGTTGTTCCTCGGCCTGATCGCCTACCTCGCGGGCTGGCTGGTGCTGGTGCCGCTGGTGCTGCTGGTGATTTTTGCGGTCGCCGCCTGGTGGACCGGGCGCGAGCTGCGCCGGCGCATCCAGGTTGGTGCCTTGGAAGACGAGCGGCGGTTCAACTTCATCTTGGAGGTGCTCTCGGGCATCCACACGGTCAAAGCATTGGGGATGGAAACCTTGATGCTGCGCCGCTACGAGCGCTTGATCGATGGCTGCGGCCGGGCGGATTTTCGCACGCAAATCTGGAATGGCGAGAGCAGCAATTTCTCCGCCGTGATCGCCTCGGTCACGCTGGTCGCGATGGCGTCGGTCGGGGCGGCCCAAGTGATCAACGGCACGCTGACGGTCGGTGGCTTGGCGGCCTGTTCGCTGCTGGCGAGCCGGTGCGTGCAGCCGATCCAGCGCGCCCTTGGCCTGTGGCTGCGCTTGCAAAGCGTGCGGGTGGCGGAAACCAAAACCAAAGCCCTGTTCGCTGATCCGCCGGACCGGCCAGTCGATCTGCCGTCGCTCGGCCCCGGCCACGGCAAGGTCATCATCGATCGGCTGTCGTTTCGCTACAGCGAGGATGGGCCGTGGGTGCTGAAAGACCTCACCTTGCATCTGCAGCCCGGTGAAGCGGTTGGGATCACGGGCGAGGCGGGCTCGGGCAAGACCACCTTGCTGTGGCTGCTGCTCGGCATGTTGCAGCCAACCGGCGGGCGGCTGACCATCAATGATCAGGACCCGCGGGAGCACAGCCGCAACGCACTCTCCCACCACATCGCCTATCTGCCCCAGCAGGCGGTGATGTTCGAAGGCACCATCCTCGAGAACATCGCCATGTTCCGCGAGGGCGATTGGCGCGCGGAAGCCGTGCGGGCCGCGCGCATGGTCGGCCTCGACCACGTGATCGGCCGTTTGCCCCAGGGCTGGCAGACCCGGGTCGGCACCGGTGCCATCGAGGCGTTGCCGCGCGGCATCACCCAGCGCATCGCGATTGCCCGCGCGCTGGTCGATCGGCCAAAGATTTTGCTGTTCGACGCCGCCAACATGGCACTCGACAGCCGGGGCGATGAAATCGTCCGTGAGCTGATGGCGCTGCTCAAAGGCAAGCTCACCATGGTGCTGGTGACCCAGCGCCCCTCGCTGCTGCGCGTCGCGGACCGGGTGTTGAAGCTCGAAGGGGGTGCCCTGGTGCCAGCGCCGATGGCGCCGCCACCAGCACCGCCCACCAAAACCACCACCAAGCGCACCCTCACCCTGCCGGGGGCGCCGATCCTGGGTGCGCCGCGCCCGGCGGGAGCGGCCTCGTGAGCGACGTCGCCGATACCGATCGCCCGCGCGTGCCAGTGCCGGCGGGTGCGCTCGACAAGGTGGCGGTTGCCGCCCTGATCGACGCGCCGGCCGCTGAAGACGCGCCACTCAAGCTCGACTCAGCACTCGGCGGGTTTCGCGCGCTGACCGATGTGGCGGCGTGCCTGGTGCCGCTGCTGGAATCCCTGCGCTGGCGCGGCGATCCGCGTCAGGTCGCCGAAGCCCTGCCGCACTTTGCGGATAGCTTGGACTTGGTGTCGCTGCGCAACGTCATGGCGCACTTGGAGTATCGCAGCCACGGTGTGACGTCCCGTATGGGCGCGATCGATCCGCGGCTGCTGCCGTGCTTGTTCGTGCCAGACCAGGGGCCGGCGTGCGTCGTGCGCGAGGTCCACGGCGGACGGATCGAGCTGTTCGATGGCGCAGCACGCCAGTGGGCGACCCGGGCGGCACCAGGCCCCGAAGGCATGGCCTTCGT
>JAAFHH010000260.1 GCA_013297545.1 Alphaproteobacteria bacterium | reverse complement strand
CCGCTCCCAGCCGACGCGTCACTGAGCGCAGCACCCACGCCGTAGATGAACACGGTTCCGCGGCCCAGCACCTCCAGGAGACCTGGCGGTGTCTGCGCAGCCGCCCGCAGCGGCGCCAAACCGATCGGCGCGATGGCACTCCAGACAAGCACGTTTCGAACCACCACCGCGCTCCACACCCGCGATCCAAGGTGGCAGGACAATGGGGCACATGCTACGCACCGACAAGCCTGATCGCCCGAACGTGCAGGCGCATAGGGTCGCGGCTGAGGCAGACGGCGATGACGGGGCGCCAAGCACGCTCGCGGTCTATGGCTACGTTGACACCAATAGCGTTAGGCCTGGATGGACAGTCGCCCCCCACGACGGCATCATCAGGTTCCACAAGACGTTCCTCAACGGGCTCTACGGTCGCGGGGCGGGCAGCAAGACCGGTGCCTTGGGTCTTGTGATATCAGGCGTATTCGGCGGCGGCTATAGTGGCGGCGTGATGTCCCGAACGATCGCCGACGGCATAACAATGGCTGGGAACGAAAAAGACATTCTTTACCTCGCTCTAGTAAGGCGTGCGTGGGAGGTAGCAAACGTGCTTTAGGCGCGGCAATCCGGTAAAACCATCTGTCAGCATGGCAAGCCCAATACAAGCAAGCAAAGAATAGCGGGACTCTGACGCCCGCATAATCTCCGCCCAGTGAATGTCTTTCAAGTCTCCTCGTTGAAAGGACTGCGAAACAGCGGAAACAAAGCTTGCCACCGATTCAATGGATACGACGCTGGTATCAGCGATCCGTTCGATCTCCCCTCGACTGGGAACCGAGGAACGGACGAGCCTAATGAAACTCTGCAATAGCCTCCTTTCTTCACCGATGATGCCGATGGCATGCCAATCGTGCCTCAAAAAAGGGCTCTCCAATAATCGCTCAATATGCCTGTAGTCAATAGGGCCTGTAACAAATGTTTGCGATGCGATATTTCCAACAATCGACTGCCACATGAAGATGGGTGATCCGAAAAGCGGTTCGCCGGAAACTCGCGCAAGCTCCGCGCCTTTACTCCTATCGAATGCCAGAAAAGTCATATATACGGTAAGCACTCGGAATGGCTCGTAGTTGCGATATACAGAAGCGCTGATGCGAGGTAGATACTGTGCTTCAAGCTCAATAAAACGTTGCCGATACGCGGGCGGCAGACAAATTGCTCCCTGAAAGGTGGCAATAACTCTGGCATGCTCTCGAGTGCGGTCAGAAAAGGTTGGCATTCGCTCCGAAAAAATCTTTGCCAGCTGGTCCACAAGCTGAAGAGATCGCTGATTGCCAAGCTCACAGTGAATTTTCATCGCAATAGAAGTGTATATTACGAAAAAACGCTCGGGTAGCTGTCTCAAATTGTCAGCCTCCAGCCGATAAATCTCGAGGGCCAATTCGTGTAGTCCAAAATGCATTAAAACAGAGAAAAAATTGATATATATATCCAAAGCGCTTTCCGCTTGCTCAAAAGCATCCTGTTTTGTTTCGTGAACTAGGATCAACTGGTCAATATAACCGACTGCACCTACCAAATCCGCTACCGCCGTCAGTCTGGCTAATCTGTCTGCGTGGAGATACCGCTCCGATGTCCAGTGCGGATCTTCGGTTGTCTGCACCTGGCTTTGCAGAACGAACGTTCTAACAAACCTGTTCCATTTCTGTATGTCGACCGGAACCTGTGCGTACGCGGGAGACGCCAACGCCATGCATAATAGCAAGACAAGCCAAATTAGCCCACAGCCAAGCCGCGTGTGCTTTAAAGTCGGAAATCGCTCATTGCGCACAGGAAGCCTCCTTCCCAACGAATTGCCAGCCATTAAGACCGGTGTAAGCGCGATGCTTCGAGTTTACAACCAGGGACGCTCGGTGTCCACAATAGCCAGCGCGCCTCAGGCCAACTGGCGCAAGCCCTCACGGCCGTCTGCGATGCCACGAGCGCGCTGCGGGTCAACCTGATGGTTCTGGTCGAGGGGGAGGAATTCGTCGGCAGCCCACACATACCCGGGCTAATTGAACGCTACGCGCTGGACCTCGCGACCGCCGAAGCCGTGATCTGGCCGTGCCGCGGTACCAGTGGGCCATCAAGCAATCTCAGCACCCGCCTCGGGCTCGGCGTGTTGACCGGTGCTTCCCTCGGCTATGCCAGCGGGCACGCTGGGCCAGACGAGTTCCTTGTGATCGAGGGCGATGGTCGGGTGGGTGGGCTCGGCGACTTCATCGGCTCGCTGGCGGATCTGGTACTGGAATTCGCGGGCACCAGTTAACCCCTCACGCCTCGCTTTGCAGATCGCGGTGCCACAGCAGTGCTACGGGCGAAAAGCGCACCAGATCGAGGGTGACGAACACGCCCTCGAACGGGACCCAAGCACTGGTCGCGGCTTGGGTGGCAGCCCCGATGTCTGCGGGGTCGAGGTTGGTCGCGAGCGTGCAGTGTGGCACCCAGACTTCCGGGCGGTAGAGGTCCCAGATCTGGCCGGCGATCGCGGCGCGCACGGCGCGTTGCAGCACCAGCAGGCGCGGATCGGGCGAGGGGGCGGCCCATAGGTTCGCCGCCCGCCCGGGAAACACGGCAATCCCGGCGAACAGGGCGGGCAACAGCGGGGTCTGCAGAGCGATGCGGTCGAGGGCGGCAATTGCGGTCGCTTCGTCCAGATCTTCGTAGACGGCGAGGGTGAGGTTCGGGCGAAAACCGAGGCCGGTTGTCGGCTCCGGCACGCCAGCGTCGGTCAGGACCGCGCGCAGATGGGCCAATCCCGCAGTCCCTGCCTCATCCAACCCGGCCGTGATTGCATACGCCATTCAGACTGCCCCGCCGCTGCGAACCCTTTCGCCTATAGGACGCGAACAGCGCCGTCCAGCGCCAAGGTGGCTATTTGCCCCAGGGCCGCTTTGGCTTGGCTGTGATCGCGGGCGACGGCCTGCCGGGCGCCAATTGCATCAAGGCGGCAATACGGTTGGCGATCGCCGGGTGGGTGGAGAACAGACTGTCGTGCCGGCGCGTGTGCAGTGGGTTGACGATAAACATGTGCGCGGTCGCCGGATTCGCCTCCGCCACGTGGTTATCGCGCGCCTGCGCCCCTTGCTCAAGCCGGCCAAGCGCGCTCGCGAGCCATTGCGGATCGCCGCAGATTTCTGCCCCGACACGGTCGGCCTCGTATTCCCGCGACCGGCTGATCGCCATCTGCACCAGCATCGCCAGAAGCGGGGCGAGGATCATGACCGCGATCGAGACCAGCGCATTGGGCGCACCCCGGCCACTGCCGCGAAACTGTGCCAAGTGTGCGAGCTGGCCGATCGCACCGGCGAGTGTAGCGGTCACCGTCATCACCAGCGTGTCGCGGTTTTTGATGTGGGCGAGTTCGTGGGCGATCACGCCGGCCAATTCTTCTCGGCTCATGCTCTCGACCAGACCGCGGGTGATCGCGACCACGCCCTTCTCTGGGCTGCGGCCAGTCGCGAACGCGTTCGGCTGGTCTTCTTCGATCAGGTAGAGCTTTGGGGTTGGCAGGCCGGCACGCTGGGCCAAGTCCCGGGTCATGCCGTAGAGGTCCGGCGCGCTCGCGGGGCTGAGTTCGTGCGCGCCATACATCCGCAACACCATGGTGTCGGATGACCACCAGGCCCACAGGTTCATGGCACCGGCGAGGCCCAAGGCCACCAGCATGCCGCCCTCGCCACCGAGCGCAAAACCGATCGCGCCGAACAGGCCGGCCATCACGGCCATCAACAGGAAGGTTCTGGTCATCGGCTCTCCCTCTCGCCCTCAGGCGCGGTTTGCACTATATGGTGTCTCATGAGTGACGACACCCCCCCTCCCGCACCGCCGCAGGCTGAGCCGGACCCCAAGCCGCCGCGCGAAATCGGCGGGCCGAAAGGCCCGGAGCCGACGCGCTTTGGCGACTGGGAACAAAATGGCCGCTGCACGGACTTTTGATGCCATGACCTTCGCGTTTCGCAAAATGCACGGGCTCGGCAACGACTTTGTCGTGCTGGATCGCCGATCCGGTGGCGGGGCGGTCACCCCGGCGCTTGCCCGCGTGATTGGCGATCGCCACACCGGCGTTGGCTTCGATCAGCTGATCGTCATCCAACCGCCAGTCGATCCGATGGCCGATGCGCGCCTGACGTTCTTCAACACCGACGGCTCGATGAGTGCGGCTTGCGGCAATGGCACACGCTGTGTGGCGAAGCTGTTGTTGGACGAGGCCGGGCGCGACCAGCTGATTGTCGAAACCGATCGCGGCCTGCTCGATTGCACCCGGACCAGTGATGGTCTGGTCTCGGTCGATATGGGGGTGGCGCTGCTCGACTGGCGGGACATTCCGCTTGGCCGCGCGGTCGATACCCTGCAGGTGCCGATCAGTGTTGAGGGGCTGCGCGAGCCGGTCGCGACCTCGATGGGCAATCCGCACCTCACCTTCTTTGTGGAGAGCTTGGCAGCGCTCGATGTCGAGCGGCTTGGTCGTGCGATCCAGCAGGATGCCATGCTGCCGGAAAGTGCCAACGTCGGCTTCGCCCAAGTGATCGGCCCGGATCACCTGCGCTTGCGGGTGTATGAACGTGGTGCGGGGCTGACCCGTGCCTGTGGCTCGGGGGCGTGTGCGGCTGCGGTTGCCGCCCACCGCCGCGGCCTCACCGGCCGACAGGTGACCCTCGATCTCGATGGCGGGCGCCTGCAGGTCGAATGGCTGCGCGACGGCCATGTGCTGATGACGGGACCGACCGCCACCAGCTTCACCGGTACGCTGGACGCGACCCTGGCGGCGGCATGACCATCGACCTCGTCACCTTTGGCTGCCGGCTCAACACCTATGAGTCCGAAGCGATGCGCGCACTGGCCTCTGAGGCTGGCTTGTCGGACGTCGTGATCGTCAACACCTGCGCTGTGACGTCGGAGGCTGTGCGCCAAGCGCGCCAGACCATCCGCCGCACCCGGCGCGAACGGCCCGATGCGCAGATCATCGTGACCGGCTGTGCCGCGCAAATCGAACCCGAACGCTTTGCCGAGATGCCGGAAGTCACCCGTGTGCTCGGCAATCAAGAAAAGCTGGAAGCGGCCAATTGGGTCGGCGCGCACGCCCGCGTGCAGGTGGGCGATATCATGACGGTGCGCGAAACCGCACCCCATCTGGTCGATCACTTCGATGGCCGGTCGCGCGCCTTCGTGCAGGTGCAGATGGGCTGCGACCATCGCTGCACCTTCTGTGTCATTCCGCTTGGCCGCGGCAACAACCGCTCGGTACCGATGGGGGCCGTGGTCGACCAAGTGCGGCGCTTGGTGCAGAACGGCTACCACGAGGTCGTGCTGACGGGTGTCGACATCA